>DATHGW010000308.1:0-6417 GCA_035317445.1 Puia sp. | reverse complement strand
GGTTACGGCCAAGGGCCATTTCGCCAGCCTGCACGGCATAGCCCTCTGTCAGGAAATCGCCTTCCTTAACGCGCTGCCCTTTTCTGACCGCGGGCTTCAGGTTAATACAGGTCTCCTGGTTCGTTTTAATGAACTTGGTGAGTTTATATATTTTCAGGTCATCTTCAAAGCTGACCAGTTTTTGTGTATCGTTTCTTTCATAACGAACGTGGATTTCATTTGCGTCCACAAATTCCACGGTGCCCTCCCCTTCAGAATGGATCTGGATGCGGGCATCACGGGCGGCCTTGGCTTCCAGACCTGTGCCCACGATAGGCATTTCAGGACGGATTAGTGGAACCGCTTGTCTCTGCATATTCGATCCCATCAGTGCGCGGTTGGCATCATCGTGTTCCAGGAACGGAATCAGCGACGCGCTCAAACCCACGATCTGGTTAGGCGCCACATCCATATACTCCACCTCATTCTTTTCGAGAATCGGGAAGTCACCTGTCTGGCGCGAAACAATTTTATCTTCTGCAAAATTTCCTTTATCGTCCAGCGGCACATTAGCCTGCGCAATCTTGGCCACATCTTCTTCTTCGGCGCTCAGGTAAGTGAGCCTCTTCATATCCACTTTGCCTTCGTGTACTTTGCGGTATGGCGTTTCAATAAAACCCATTTCATTGATCTTCGCATGCACGCAAAGGGTAGAGATCAGACCGATATTCGGTCCTTCTGGCGTTTCAATCGTACACAAACGGCCATAGTGGGAATAGTGCACATCGCGAACCTCAAAACCTGCCCTTTCACGACTCAGACCACCGGGCCCGAGCGCAGAAATACGACGCTTGTGCGTGATCTCACTCAGCGGGTTGGTTTGATCCAGGAACTGCGACAATTGCGATGTTCCGAAGAAAGAATTGATCACTGAGGATAATGTCCTGGCATTGATCAGATCCACCGGAGTAAACACTTCATTATCGCGCACATTCATGCGCTCCCTGATGGTCCTTGCCATACGGGCCAATCCTACGCCGAACTGGGCATATAATTGTTCACCTACGGTACGAACCCTTCTGTTGCTGAGGTGATCAATATCGTCAATTTCCGCCTTGGCATTCGTCAGCCTGACCAGGTATTTAATGATCTCGATCATATCACCCTTGGTCAGGGTTTTTTGATCAAGCGGCTGGTTCAGGTTCAATTTCCGGTTAATCTTGTAACGACCTACTTCGCCGAGATCATAACGCTTATCACTGAAGAACAATTTGTCAATGATGCCACGGGCCGTTTCGTCATCGGGAGCGTCGGCTCCGCGCAACTGACGGTAAATATGTTGTACGGCTTCCAACTCACTGTTGGAAGTATCTTTGTTCAACGTATTGTATATGATGGCATAATCACCACCCACATCTTCTTTCTGAATAAAAACGCTTTTCACGTCCATGCCTACCACCAGTTCAATCGCTTCTTCATCCAGCACGGTGTCGCGTTCAAGCACGATTTCATTGCGTTCGATAGAGACCACTTCACCGGTATCTTCATCCACAAAATCTTCCACCCATGTTCTTAATACGCGGGCTGCCAGTTTTTTGCCAATATGCTTCTGCAAGGATTTCTTATCCACTTTTACTTCATCGGCCATGCCAAACAGCTCAAGGATATCTTTGTCTGTTTCGTACCCAATGGCGCGCAATAAGGTCGTTACCGGGAATTTTTTCTTGCGGTCAATATAAGCAAACATCACGTTGTTGATGTCTGTCGCGAATTCCATCCAGGCACCTTTGAAGGGAATCACCCTGGCAGAGTATATCTTAGTTCCATTCGGGTGAATGGACTGTCCAAAAAATACGCCAGGAGAACGATGCAATTGGGATACTACTACACGTTCGGCTCCATTGATCACAAAAGTACCACGTGGCGTCATGTAAGGGATATTACCCAAAAAAACATCCTGCACGATGGTTTGAAAATCCACATGCTCTTCATCGTTACAGCTTAACCTGAGTTTGGCTTTTAACGGAACAGCATAGGTCAACCCGCGCTCCATACACTCTTCGATAGTATAGCGGGGCGGATCGATATAATAATCCAGGAATTCGAGCATGAAAATATTTCTCGTGTCAGTGATCGGGAAATTTTCCTTGAACACTTTAAACAAACCTTCTATATTGCGTTTGTCCGGAGTTGTTTCTAACTGGAAAAATTCTTTAAACGATTGTATCTGTACTTCGAGGAGGTCAGGAGTTTCAGCAAGATGTTTGATTTTACCGAAATTGATCCTGTTGTGCAGTTTTGTTGAAGACATATTATTAAAAACCGGTTTTAGATGTTCGAACTTCAAAAATCATCCATGGACAAAAGACCAACCTGGCGGACTGTCAATTATAGATAATTGACTATTAATCTGTTACAATGGGCTGCCCTAGCCCCCAACCAAGCTTTTGGGAAACGGAGGGCAAAGGTAAAGAATAAAGGCGAATAAACAATAAATGTTTACCCGGCCAGTCTGCGTTAAAAGATAATACCCCGTCTCGTCTAGCCTTAGGCTAGACGAGACGGGGTATATAACCAGTAATTTTCAGGTTCTACTGAATTTCGACCTCGGCACCAGCTTCTTTCAGCTTAGCGACCAGGCCTTCGGCATCTGCTTTGCTAACCCCTTCCTTAATGGGCTTTGGAGCACCGTCAACCAGGTCCTTAGCTTCCTTCAGGCCTAAACCAGTGAGATCTTTAACGATCTTCACGACGTTCAGCTTATTGGGGCCGCTCGCTTTCAGGATAACGTTGAAAGAAGTTTTTTCTTCAGCAGCAGGTGCACCGGCACCGGCAGCAGGTCCGGCAGCAACGGCTACTGCAGCAGCAGCAGGTTCGATGCCATATTCTTCTTTCAGGATCTTAGCTAATTCGTTTACTTCTTTTACAGTCAGGCCTACCAACTGTTCTGCAAATGATTTTAAGTCTGCCATGTTTTTACATTTTTTCCGCCTTCATATTCGCTTTAAGCGAATCCGGCGGATGGTTTAAAAAAATATTGCCTTTATTGACCCTCAGGCCTGGGTTATGCTAAATACCTGCGGCGGGAAAATAATCCGACAGTAGGTTTGTGCTTTCGATCTTAAGCCTGCGCCCTTGCTTCTAATGCCTGTACCAATCCAGCCAGCTTGGCTCCTGCGTTCAGTCCGCTGATTACATTCTTTGCCGGCGACTGAAGTAAGCCGATGATTTCACCGATCAGATCGGATTTGCTTTTCAGGGTGGTCAATACCTTCAATTGCTCATCTCCTGCAAATACATCTCCGTCAATGAAGGCCGCTTTCAATACGGGCTTTTCCAGGTTCCCGTCCTTACGGAAAGAACTGATGATGAGTGCCGGTTCTTTTGCATTTTCAGAAAACAGCAGGGCGGTAACGCCATGGAGTGATTCATACAATCCGGAAAACCGCTTGTCGTCAAGATTTTCCAGGGCTTTTTTGATGAGGGTATTTTTAGCCACCTTCATTTCCACTTTCTTGCTGAAGCAAATGCGGCGTAATTTACCGACCTGGGCCACAGAAAGGGATTCCGTATTGGTAACGTAGAAATTATTATACTGTGAGAACTTGTCTTTCAACAGTTCAATCGCTTCGTTTTTTTGCTCTTTTGTCATAATGCTTTTTTTTGCCCCTTAATGAACGAATGTTTTGGTATCCACGGAAATACTCGGACTCATCGTACTTGCCATAAACACACTCTTTAAATAAGTGCCTTTTGCGCTCGCAGGTTTTGCCTTGATGATCGCGTTGATCAGTTCCTGACTGTTTTCGGTGATCTTATCGACAGGGAAACTGACACGACCGATAGAGGCATGAATGATGCCTGCTTTGTCAATTTTGAACGCGATCTTTCCGCCCTTCACTTCATTTACAGCAGCCGCTACATCATTGGTCACTGTGCCGGTTTTAGGGTTTGGCATCAGGTTACGGGGGCCAAGCACTTTACCCAGTTTACCAATCTTAGGCATGACCGAAGGCGTGGCGATGATCACATCCACGTCAACCCATCCGCCCTCAATCTTCTGGATAAATTCATCCAACCCGACATAATCTGCCCCGGCAGCTTTTGCGTCAGCTTCTTTATCAGGCGTACAAAGCACCAATACTTTCTTGGTCTTGCCCGTTCCATGCGGCAGGCTTACCGTTCCGCGGATAGACTGGTCCGCCTTTTTAGGGTCAACTCCCAGGCGGATGTGCAGGTCTACAGATGCATCGAATTTGGTTGTATTGACTTCCTTTACCAGGGTAGACGCATCCTTTAAGGAATAGACTTTGTTTTTATCGACCTTGCTGGTGGCTATTTTTCTTTTTTTAGTGAGGGCCATTTCGTGATAATTTTTTTGTTGAACAATTAGTTTTCCCATGGGGCTTTGCCATCCACGTTGATCCCCATGCTGCGGGCGGTGCCAGCCACCATGCGCATTGCACTTTCTACGGTAAAAGCATTCAGGTCGGGCATTTTATCCTTCGCGATTGCTTCTACCTGTGTCCAGGAAACCTTGCCAACTTTATTACGATTGGGTTCTTTGGAACCACTCTGCAGTTTGGCCGCTTCCAATAACTGAACGGCTGCAGGAGGTGTTTTAATGACGAAGTCGAACGACTTATCCGAATAAACGGTGATGAGAACAGGGAGAACCTTCCCTATTTTATCCTGGGTTCTGGCATTGAACTGTTTGCAGAACTCCATGATGTTGATGCCTTTGGAGCCCAATGCAGGTCCAATAGGAGGTGCAGGGTTGGCTTGACCGCCCTTGCACTGCAACTTAACGTAACCGGTAATTTCTTTGGCCATGTTGCTTATTTTTTGGTGTTAGCGTCTCGCCTGAGGCGGGACTCCCAAATACATTAATCAAAAAGAACTCTTGTTTGGGGTTGCAAAGGTAAAGTAAAATTGATTACAGGCAAAGATTTAGTAACTTTTTTTACCAGTTTCCGGAAACAACTGTCCGTGGCTTTTATCTACCTGAAAAACCGGTCACCCGGCTATGGATTCATGGAATCCCTTGCCATCGTTGCAAACGCACGCTGATGACGAATAAAAAATTCCTGCATTTTTTTCTATTTGAATTTTTCTGACTAACTTTTGCCATAATCTCCATTTGTTCTCATAACATCTAAAAATTTTCTACAAACTATGGCAAAGTCAAAGAAAAAATCAGCCAAAAAAGCTGCACCTAAGAAAGCGGTAAAAAAAGCGGCTAAGAAGGCGCCTAAGAAAGCAGCCAGGAAGAAGGCAGCCAAGAAAAAAGCGGCTCCCCGTAAGGCAGCAAAGAAAGCAGCGCCAAAAAAAGCGGTAAAAAAGGCAGCTAAAAAAACAGCCAAAAAAGCGCCTGCGAAGAAAGCGCCCGCTAAAAAAGCTGTTAAGAAAAAGACGGCGCCTAAAAAAATTACTCCGCCGGTAGCGCCAGCATCCATGGTTGAAACGCCCGCTCCTGTTTCTGAACCATCTTCTGATAATGGCTCTGGCAGTGCGTTTTGATCTGATCTGCCTGCAGGTTAACAATATAAACCCTCTTGCCTAAGGCGAGAGGGTTTTTTATTTTTTTCATTCAGATGATCGGGCGAAAGCGATCAGGAAATTTTTTCCACCTGCATATAATTCAATTCTACCGGTGTTGAACGACCGAAAATTTTCACGGTCACCTTCAATTTTTTCTTTTCGTCATTAACTTCTTCAATGATGCCGTTGAAATCATTAAACGGACCTTCAATGATCTTGATGGTCTCGCCGATGATGAATGGCTCGCTCATGCTGATGCCTCCCGACTCGGCCATCTCGTCCATTTTCCCGAGCATCTTATTCACTTCCGCCTTCCTAAGGGCGATTGGGTTCTCCTTACCCAGAAAATGAATCACGCTGGTGGTATTCTTAATGGCATCCCTCAGGTCATCTCCCAGTTTGCCATCGGTGACTTCGATCATCACATAACCGGGATAATAGTTTCTTTCCCTCATCACTTTCTTGCCATTCTGCACTTTATATACCTTTTCCACGGGCAGAAACACCTGTTTTACGATCTCACCCCAGCCACCGCGGGATATTTCTTTGTCGAGATACTCTTTTACCTTACGTTCCTTGCCGCTAACCACGCGCAATACATACCATTTTGTTTCCTTTTGGGGCGCAGAGTTGGTATTTGCCGCAGTAGCCGGATTTGCTGCATTTGTTGTATTCGTTTCCATCAGGAAAATAATGAATAGATGAAGTGTAAAACGCCGGAGGATAGTAAATCCATCAGCCACACAATAAATGTAATCACCAGGGTCGCCACCAGCACAATGACGGTCGACTGCTGTAACTGCGACCAGTTCGGCCAGTAACTTTTTCCATCAACTCCTTGTAGGATTCACGGAAATAGGTTGAAATTTTATTTATGAGAAAAAAATGTGTAAAAAT
>DATHGW010000307.1:0-8799 GCA_035317445.1 Puia sp. | reverse complement strand
CGATGGTGAGCCCCGGCAGGTTGGGATCGAATAGCCCTTCCGTTTGCCGAAGTTGCGAAGGGCGATCAGGAGAAAGCTCTTTAGCATGAGAGTTTCGTTTAAGGACGGGATTGTGCCAGCAAACGGGGTGCCGGGCTGATCGGGAATTGATTATCAAGTCGCTAGTATTGCGGCCTTGGCTTGAATGTCCGGTTTTGATACATGGTATGGGCGATGGTGACACAGTAGGCGTTCCGGCGACGAAGTGGTTCGGTAACGAAGGGCAGGAACCGGTCATGGCCATCCGCTCGGATCAGACCGTCCCCCTCTCCATCGCCGATGTATGCAACGGGCTCGAGCTCCTTCTCCTCTATGCGGGACAGCATAGCTATTATCCTTTCCTTTGGCGAAATTCAAGAAATAAATCACTTGTTGCCGGCAAAATTCCCAGTTGCTGGAAGAAACCGAGCGATTCAACAGGCGTGCGCATTCAAATAAATAAAAAATACCGAACAATTTGATTTTCAATCTTCAAGAGATCCTAATCGCCTCAAATCCACAAAGAAGTGGTTTGAGAATTGTCTTGCCAACTCGGGATTGATGAACGAATTTGGAGATGTTTTTAAAAAAAAGTGCGTAATACATAGCATTACTATATATTTGCTTTAACTTTGTATTCATGATGAATGAATTTCCGAAAGGTTTTTTTGCAAAATGGCAGTCCCAGGTAAAAAAAGGGGTTCTTGAATATATAATTCTGCGAATATTAAAAAGGAAGTCATACTACGGTTATGAATTAATTCAAGATATTGAAAAATATACCCAACTGAAATTGGCAGAGGGTACTATATATCCCCTTTTGAACAGATTAAAGAGTGAGGGTTTGGTAAAATCAAAGTGGGTAGAAATGGAGGCAGGAATTCCAAGAAAGTATTATGAAATTACTACCGAAGGGAGTTTAAGTATTCTTGAGATGAAGGAATTTATGCAGAATCTAAATTCGAGTATTCAAAAATTGGCCAAATGAAAAAAGTTGATATTCACTTGAACGATAAAAATGCTAAAAGAGTCTACGCTCAATTTCTGGCACTCCTTAGAAGCAAATCCACAGTTCTTAAGACGGCTGATCGAGATGAACTAAAAACTGAACTTATAAGCCATGTTTATGAAAGCATGGGCCCATCAGACAGTGAGGAGAATGAGCTTAATAGGCTGCTGAATGCGATTGAAAAATTGGGAAACCTTGATGATGTGGTCAACCCCATAATAGCAGATAAAATGATTGAATATGCCCGAAGTTCAGTTAATCCCGAAGCGCTAATGAACGCCTATGTAAATAATTCAGGAAGTTTGTTTAGAAAACTTATAATTGGCATAACCTTTAGTCTTTTTTTTATACTGGTTACAGTTGTTGCAATAATTTCTGTCGTAAAAATCTTTGATCCAACAGCTGGCTTATATGTAGGACCAAAAATATTTGTCTTAGGAAAAGTAGGCGATTCTTCACAAGCTAAAGAGATATTGGGATATTGGATCATTCCAGTAGCCATAATCTTAGCATTTATTTTGTATTGGGTCTTTTTACGATTGCTGCATCTTATTAAGATTAGGCGCTAATTTTTTTTCATATACACGACATACTAAGTATTAAGTTAATAACCTCAACCATTATGCTTATCAAAAGCCTCTTTTTATTGTTTTTCAAATAAAAAGATGATTTCTAAATAAATATTAGAAGCCTAGTCTGATTCCTTAAGACTAATAAAGAACGAATTCGTTCTATTTCCAGATAAACCTTTATTAAACATTGATGAATTTGAACACTAATTAACGAACAGTTTTTTAATTCGTACAATCATTCAAAGCTAAATAATATAGAAAATGAAAAACAACAAAATATTAATTTACATTATCACACTTCTGGTAATCTCTTATCTCGCTGAAATATATATATTAATGAATGGCGGAATTGATAGCAAAGCATTTAACAACATTGCTCCGCTTATTATGTTTTTACCAGCAATTCTCACAGTTCTTTATCTGATAATAACCAAAGAAGGATTAAAAAGTATTAACTGGAAAATAGGAAAACCAATATACTTATTTTATGCAGCTATAATCCCTGCAAGCCTGGCATTATTTGCTGCATTACTAATTTCATTTTTTGGCTGGGGAACCATCACTCACTTTCACTTTCTTCAACACGAAGTTATTATTACTAAAGGGAAGTTTGTATTAGGTAAAGGGCGGCAGTCAATCTCTTATTTTATTTTGAATTATTTTATTACCATGCTCGTATTTTCTATAATAACAGGAGCATTGACATTTGGTGAAGAATTGGGGTGGAGAGGCTTTTTACAAAAAAAACTTATTGCCAAACGAGGTTTGTTTTGGGGCATAGTCATTCTTGGTTTGATTTGGGGATTTTGGCATTTTCCTTTAATTGTAAGCGGATATAATTATCCTGAGTTTCCTAAGCTGGGGGCGTTTTTCTTATTCCCACTCACTACTGTTTTTGCATCTTTCTTTTTAGCCTGGTTAACATTAAAAGCCAATAGCTTTTGGCCTGCTGTTATAGCCCACGGTAGTGTTAATGCTTTTATAGGCTCAATCCTTGCAGGAATGAATTACGGTAATAACAGACTTTTTGCAGATATTTTTGTACTATGTATTTGGGGAATAATTGCGTTCTTTTCCTACCTCTCCATTAAAAATATTGGAAGTAAATCAGAATGAATCCCCCAAAATCCTGTTACGGTTGTCAATTCTCTTCTATTTTGGCCAAATTTGATAATGTAGTTTTGTCCCGGCCCCTTATAAACTGGACAGTTTTCTAAAGGTAGTTTAGTAGTTTTTGATTTTTAAAAGGGCCCGGATTATATTTTTTCCATGCGTTGCGGGCGTCATTCTGTTTAGTGACCCGTGGCGCCTTTTTTCGTTGTACCATTTGTAATAACGGTCGATGACCATCTGTGCATGGAATATGGATTCGAACTCAAACCGGTCGATTACTTCCCTTTGGAGGTTCGATTGTAAAGCTTGAAATGTTTTGGAATATATCCTGTCGCAATGGAATCGAGAGTACCCACTTTTAAATTCTTCCAAATTGCCAACTAGATTATTATTATGCGAAACTGCCAGTAATTTATTTCCCTTAAAATTCTGATTGCTGTAACGCAAAAAAATATGCAAACCCTACCTCCAAATAAAATAATCTGTTAGTACGCCTACAGGCTAAAAGTATATTTTCTTGAATTATGAATAGAATGAGGTTCATTTGAGATCTATTTTGAATTGAGCTATTGGGCAGGTTACAATGATCCCAAAGGTTTCACTCAAATATTTTGCGGTTTCGGAATTAAAATTCCCTTAGTCAGGCAATCATATTTTAGATGAATGCCGCTGAATTGGCTCTGAAACTTCGATTTAAAGGGATGTCATTGTGATCGATGACAATCCAATTACAATTCAGGCAACCTGCAGGAATTCTGCATCGTAGGATAAGTGCTATTTGGCTTAAGCAAATAGGGCCGCCCATTTCACAAAAGCCATGTTACATAAGTTTCGTAGTCACCAGATAAACCCCCAGACGAATATTCTAATCCTTGGTACATTTCAGCCGGATATTGAAAATGGCATTTATTTTCTTCACAGCCAGAAGGAGAATTGCCTATGGCAAATATTGCCCGCCTGTTTTAATGAGACCAGTTTGAAAGGTCTGTCACCTGAATTCAAAAAAGATTTTATTCGAAGACACCGGGTTGATTTCGCTGATTTAATTGCATCGCTTCGGACCGGATTGGTAAGTAGGAAGGCACTTTACAACGACGTCAAACTAGACCAAATTGTTGATCAATGGAATAAAATAGAAGAAATGATCGATGCGCTGGCATTCCTGGAGGCCGTTTATTTTATGCGCAAAACATTTTATGCGATGCCCCGGATTGAAAAAAGAATAATGCAGATACGGAACCATTGCGTTCGAAAATGCATGCGGTTTAGTTTACTAGAGGCGCCAGGACGTTATACTAACCAGGCAAAAATTGATGAATGGACCAGTACAATTATTCATAAAACAATTTGCAGGTAGCTCCATCCAAAATGTTGGTTCAGGTGTAGGAAGCAGAGGCGCATTTTCCCTCGATGAAAATAAAATAGGACGGAACTTATGAAGTCAAATAATAGTACCATTAGTATTGAAAACTTCCCTAGGTGGGAGCCAATAACCGTCACCCGGCGGATATCAACCGGGGGTTCGAAGGCGGCCCTGCCCTCCTGATCAACCATGATAACGGCGAAGTATCAACAGGCTTCAAAGTAGACTATACCTTTTATTGCGGCAGTCAAACGAATTTAGAGCTCGGTGGTAGTTACTATAACCAGGGTAATAGCGATTATTTTGCCATACATTTCACGGGAGACATTTTCTTCAATCATTAAATGGATCCAAGACTAAGTCACCATGAATTTTTCATTGTGACACCCCCAAAAAAGTAAACAAGTTCATGAATCAGGATAGGTGTTGGCAGCTTTAGTCTGGTGGGCTTTTGGTCCGATCCATGTCTTCCAAGCGCGATCCCTTTCGTTTTTTGAAATGTAGTCTATGTCACATGCCGAAATTCACATAATGTTATTTTCTATTCGGGTTTGTTTTCTACGTTTGTGAACAGATCTTTTATTTTATCTAACCCCTTATTGTATTCCGAATTATTAATTCTCATTGACTTTAAAACCGTGAAAACATCTTGCAGGTACATTTTTGTGGAGATTGCCAAATATGCGAAATCAGAAATTGCGTTCTTTGAATCTTCAGAAGTGGCCTCGGTCATCCAATCCCGAACATAAAAAGCAGCGCTAAATAATCCAACAAGGCTCATAACTCTTCGAATGCATTCTTCATTGGTTATTTCATTGTCGGGTCTATGAATTTTACGATTTCCTCTGTCTATATCTACATAAAATGCAGCTTCTTTCTCTCCTAAAAAAGATCCCCTAGATGCCGGGAATGGTAATACCTTGTCGGCAAAATCTATTTCTATTCTTGTTAAACTAAAGAATTCATAAAAAAAAGCTCTATGAGCTTTTAACTCGTGATTTTTCCATTCTTTCCAAAATATTTTCCAATCTTCAGTTGTCTCACTTTTAGAATAATAAGACAAACAACTATAAGACTTGCCCAACTCTTCTAAAGCTAATTCGGCAAGCCCCAAACTGGGATATTTCTTATTCTTTAAATGAGAAGTAGTATCCATCGCTGTTTTATATAAATAATATGCATTATCTATTGCAGCAGAAAAGAGTTCAATGATTTCGCTCCTCTTTAATTCCATTCATTGAAGTTATATATATAAATGGAAAGGGATAAATAAGCATAAAGCAGCGATCTTTCAAATCATGAATTGAATTGTTACCCGAGATAGAAAATATATTCGAAGGTGCTTTTGCTTATCTTGACGGCATTTACAAGTCTGATCAACATTGACTTATAAATCATTTTTTAATCTTTTTGTCAATTATTTCACCTTCTCATCGATCAATTTCACTCCACCCGACAATATCAAATCCAGTTCCTCCCTTTTATAATACCCATTGCAATTCTTATAAATTCCATACTCCTCGCACTTCATGGCCAGCCTGGTGCGACCCAGATTACAATAGATCATGGCTTCTTCGGGTTTGAGATAGGGTTTATGACATAGTGCCACCGCTTTCATTACTGCCAGGTCGTGATTCTTCATCATCGGATGGCTCCTTCTTTTTTTGGGAAATAAACCAAACTCCCCAGCAGGTGATAATACGAAGGCACGTACTTAATATATCCATATTCATGCAGCTGCCGGATGGTCCGGTGATAGGTTGCGGGACCGGAAATCTTAGCCAGTGGCATCACCTGCGCGCTGAAAATATAAATGGGGTTCATGCATTGCTCGCTTTGACAATACAGCAATGCCAGATAAAGGCTGATATGGACCGGGCTGATCCGGGCGTCCTGTTTTATTGCAATGATAAATTCAATTGCAGGACGCAGGACCGCGTCGGAATAAACAACCCGGCCATATTCAACGGCTGCACCAACTCTCACCTCAAAACTATTTTTCATATAGTCGTTATTCAAGTCTCAACATGAACTTCAATCTATCGTCCCCTTCCCCTTTTCCGTGCGCTGCCCTCCAATTCATCTCCGCCATTGCCCGAAGCAGTGCGCCTGGAAACATTTTTCTCTTTTTTACCCATGCCTTCAACCGGTTCGGCAACAACGCCGATTGTTTTTTCATTCACCGCCACATTTTGCTGCGATTGTTGCTGCCCGTTACCATTCGAACTAATCTGCGACAAAGTCTCTTTATTTTCCTTTCCATTGACCAGCTTCATGTCCTTGTCGAAGAGGTTGATTCGTCTGCCAGGAGGAAAAGCAGAGATATACATGATCTCACCGGCATCATTTTTCACAGAATGAAGGTTGCCTCTCTGAAGAGATGCGAGCAGCGTTGGATCATTTTTATCAGACGCCTTGATCTGAAGCTGCTCCAGGCCTTTTTCCAGTTTGAACCCATAACTGTCATGGAAGAGTTTAAGCAGGTGGTTGCCATTCTTATCCGTTTCATCCGCATTCAATCCCTTCCAGGCTGCATACACTTCACCAGTCTTATTCATCCATTTTCCGTAAACAAAGCGCTGCTCTTCGGGACTGTCGGCCCTGGCCAGCAGATTGTAACCCTCCTTGAAGGAGAAGTCCCGCTTGTGTTTTTCTTCCCCTTCCTGAAATTTTTTGTTGCTGATGTAGAATGTCTGCCCGATACCCGCCGGATTGGTTTCAGTCTTAACATTCATATGATAGCTGTTGAAAAAATATTTATCCGAGCCTTCGGATTTTTTAAAAAACAGCGTCGCATTCACTTCGTCCTTTTTTATCGAAGACTGATGCGTCAACACAAATGCAGCATCGCCCGTCTGCATTTTTTCTTTCAGGTCCTTTGCCATGTTGTCGGGAAATCCCGTGTACATTAATTGCTTTGCCAGGAAATCATAATTGTTGTCATTCATAAAATGTATTTTGACTGGTTAATAAATGAATTGCTGAATGTCATTGCCGGCTGCGGGCTAAGGAACCGGAGCGCGTGCCTTAAACAGGCTGCGATGCCTGATCATAAGGGTCAGCAAGCGGCCATTTTGCGGTTCACTGATTTCACAAATAAGACGCTTGTCTCGTGGTATCGTGAATTGTTTAAATCCAATGATCCACTGCTTGTGTTCATGGCCAGGTATAGAAGGAAGATGAGACAAATACACCGGGGTGAGCCGCGTTTCCTGAATCGCTGTGCGTTTTGTTTGTCTTTTGTCACGAATAGAAAACTGCAAATAGTCCGGCCTGTATTCGATCAAAGAATAATTTCGGATGTCAAAACTCAGCCACAGCAGGTTTTCGTTGATATAAATTCTTTTCAGTGTAAGGCGCATATCTTCATTGTATGTTTTCTTATGAAGAAATTGTTTCTGCACAGATATGAGTTTTGCGACACTGTCCAGCAAAGCCGGGTTTAGTGGCTCGTCGGTAATCTGGACAACCGGACTAGTCGCAAAGGACAGGTTGAGTGTGGAAGGGTCTGGAAAATAAGTGACCATGAAGGGATAGAGTTTTCCGTCTGCTGTGAACACGCTGACATTGGTCTGATGGAAATCCTTTTTATTTGCCTTGAGTTGCAGGACATTCTCGATCCCCTTTGCTTTTTGCGCCAAAACGTCTTGTGATCCGAGGTCAACACTGATAATGGAATAAGGAAAGATGATCGTCGTTGTTTTGTCAAGTGAGATCTGCAATGGATAGAGTGGGATAGAAGACTGTGAAAAACAACGGAAACAAATCAATAAGATTCCTGCTGCACATAACCGTTTCATACATGATAATTTGATGGTGGAGTAATTATTTTGAATGGGTATCTTTTAACAGCAATGGATAGCCGGCCTTTACCGTGATCTTAACCAGTTTTATTTTCTTTCCGATCAGTGTCTTTGCTGCCTGGATTCCCGCGCTCGCTGCCTGGGCGCCGATAGATGGATCCAGACTGGTCAGTCCGATGCTGCTGATCGATTGGTCGGCGGATTGTTTTGCCGCATCGCGGTTCATGCTGCCGGGAATATAAATGCCGGCCATTCCTTGGTTATCGTAAACATCCATCTTAACCGGAAAAATATTTCCCTGGTAGGCAATCGCATTAACCGAAACGGTTAACCGGTCATTGTTAAGAGAAGTGGTTCCCGTCAACAAATGGTTTTTGGGTATTTTCATTCCTTCAATGAACACATCATTCAATAATCGTAACCTAATCGGGTCTCCCGGAACCAGTGTTTGGGTCTCGTTGACAACGGCCTCAATGGTATTTCGCTTGGCATCTATAGCCGCCTCGACAGCATCGATGCCGAAGAATCCATTTTCTTTGACGTTTTCAGATGAAGTTGGAAAAACAGAAATGGGATCGTCCTTGATTTTTACATGCACAGCCAACGCAGCCTGTTTATCCTGTATGGCCGGGGTCTCTGATTTATTCGCTATAGACTCAGGGTGTTGGATTGCCATGATCTTGTCCAGCATGCCGTCTATTTTATCCATTTCCGGGTCACTGCTATTTTCCTTTTTGATATTGCCCATCATTTTTTCCATTCTTTCTACGTCGGGATTGTTCTGCTGAGGAATCTTCTTCCGGGAGAAAGTTGTTTCAGGTGAATTTTGCTTATTGATCTCATTTCTTAGGCGGGCAAGTTTTTCCAGCATTTTGGTTTCGTTTGAATCTGTACTTCCTTTGCTGACCGGCGAAACTTTAA
>DATHGW010000306.1:0-5332 GCA_035317445.1 Puia sp. | reverse complement strand
AATTTTGCTGGCCAGTCAAATTTTAATTTTGACCTGCCGGCCAGGCTTGGTGGTTATTATCTCCAGATTGACGGATTTAACGCGGGGAGCGCTACGCCCGTTCTTTATGACAAAGCCACGGGACAGCGGTATCCGGCCATTACGGGCTCGGGAAGGCTTTATTTTCTTTTGTCTGGTTCAGCAGTTGCCCGGAGCCTGGTACTGGTTAGCGAGGATCCTGCCAATATTTCTGCCATCAATAGCCTGACGCCGAAGACCTTTGTCAAATTCAGTGATGCTGCCAATCAGGGCAATTATCTTATTATCAGTCATCCTTCTTTATATACGGGTACCAGTGGCAATAATCCTGTTTCTGATTACAAGGCGTTTCGCAGTTCTGTTGCAGGCGGAAGTTTTCAAACACAGGTGATTGATATCAATGAACTGGTAGATCAATTTGCCTTTGGAACCAAGAAGCATCCGCTTTCGATCCGGAATTTTTTGAATTATGCGCGGAACAGCTTTGCCTCAAAACCCGAATTTGTGCTCCTGCTTGGCCGTGGCATGGCGTATAATGATTACCGTTTGAATGAAGGTGATCCGAGGGATGAATTGTTAAACCTTGTTCCGACCTTTGGATATCCGGCCTCCGATAATATGTTGAGTAGCGCGGATGGAGCTCATGTTATTCCCCTGACGCCGATCGGACGTTTAGGCGCGATCAATGGCGCCGAAGTGGAGATCTATCTCCAGAAAATAAAGGAATATGAATTGGCGCAACAAACAGCTCCCAATACGATCGCCGGAAGGGGCTGGATGAAAAGTGTCGTACACGTAACCGGCGCAACCGATCCATTCCTGGAAGCCATCTTATGTGGCTACATGAATAGCTATAAACAGATTATCATTGACACCTTATTTGGCGCCAATGTATCTACTTTTTGCAGCACGACGCTCAGCCAGAATGACCAGATTTCCAGCCAGCAATTTCCACAGCTTTTTTCGGCAGGTATCGGTGTACTCACCTACTTCGGCCATTCATCCGTATCCTCACTTGGATTCAATTTAGACGATCCTTCCGTGTATAGCAACCAGGGAAAGTATCCGGTCTTTTACGTCAACGGTTGTTATGCGGGTAACTTTTTTACATTTGACCAGTCGCGCCTGTCCCTGGGGAAGTCCTTATCAGAATCTTATGTCTTTGCAAAACAGAAGGGCACCATATGCTTTATAGCCAGCTCACATTTTGGAGTGGTGAACTACCTGAATGTGCTACTTGGTCAGTTATATAATTTCATGGATCATCAGGACTATGGAAAGTCGATCGGCACCCTTCAGATAGATGCCTCGCAAGGCCTGTTGAATGTGTTACCCAATGATTACCTCGCCCGCACACACGTTGAAGAAATAACTATCCATGGTGATCCGGCAGTGAAAATTAATGCGGGGTTATTACCCGACTATGATGTGGAAGCATCGCAGGTCAGCATCTCTCCTGCCTTTATTTCGATAACGAATACCAGCTTTACGGTCAATGCCCGTTTTGTGAACCTGGGAAAAGCTGTGGGGGACTCCATCTCGATTTTGGTTACCCGCAAATATCCGGATGGAACAACCACTACCCTCAAATACAGGATACCAGGCATTCGCTTTGCCGACTCATTGCAACTGACTTTTCCGATCATTGCAACGCGGGACAAGGGTCAGAATACCATAACCATTACCGTGAATTCAGACAATGATGTACCCGAAGTGACGCTTGTTAACAATACAACATCCGTAAGTCTTTTTGTCTACCAGGACGAACTAACACCTATCTATCCTTACAACTATGCCATTGTAAATAATCAGACTCAGAAGCTGTATGCATCTACGGCCAATGCATTTGCGCCGCTCACACAATATGCCTTTGAGCTTGATACGACCGAGCTATTTAATTCGCCGGCCAAGATTACCAAATCGATTAGTTCTATCGGAGGCGTGCTTGAATTTGATCCGGGATTGTCTTACAGAGACAGTACTGTTTATTATTGGAGGGCCTCCATTGTTCCTGCAGCGGGCGGCCAGTATCATTGGAATGAATTTTCATTTGTATATATCGATTCTCTCTCCAGTACCGTTGGCTTTAATCAATCACACTTTTATCAGCACCTTCAATCTGCGGGACAAGGTCTGAGTCTCCAGGCAGACAACAAGTGGCATTTCTCGCAACACAATAATACGCTGTATATTAAAGATGGGGTATTCCCGACCGCTGCAGCCAATGCAACCGACTTTGCGGTAGAAATTAATGGAAATTCAAACACCATTCTAAGCGTTTGCGGTGTGTCTGGAGTGATATTCAGTGTGTTCGATCCGGTAACGTTCAAGCCCTGGTTAAATGCCATGCCCGGCTCATCGCAATACGGAAGCGATAATGTTTGCGGTATCGCAAGGATTTACAATTTTCAATTTAATATCCTGAGTGCTGCAAAGCGTAAAAGTATTGTAGATTTTATGGATCTGATTCCGGACGGATATTTTGTTGTAGTCAGAAATATTTCAGGAACCGACCCTGCATCAAATACTTATGCAAAGGACTGGCTCGGTGACACCTCTTTCCTGGGCTCTGGCAATTCCATGTACCACCGATTATTGCAGCAAGGATTTTTAGGTATTGATTCCTTCAATATGCCCAGGGCCTGGATATTTACTTACCAAAAAAACCGGCAAAGCAGCTTCATACCAAAATATGTATTTAGCGCTGGGATTTTCGATAAAATCTTTTTGTCGAGAGACGACTATCAGACACCGGATTCGGTTGGCTTTCTCACTTCTCCAAGATTTGGTCAGGCAAAAAAATGGAAACAATTACATTGGCGTGGATCAAGCCTTGAAACACCGTCAACTGACAGTGTCGGCATGACAGTCATGGGCCTTGACACTGCAGGAAATGCAACCACGCTGTATAATCTGAACCTGACCAACCAGGATTTCGATATTTCTTCCATTGATGCGGTCAGATATCCTTATTTACAATTGAAAATGAAAGTATTGGATACAGCCCATTCAACTCCATATCAATTGAGGTATTGGAGGTTGAATTATATTCCGGTGCCGGAGGGTGCACTCGCGGCAAATTTGTTCTTATCTGGAAAAGATTCGTTGGAGCTGGGCGAAAAGCTTGAATTTGGAATAGCATTTAAAAATGTAAGCCTTTCCGCCTTTGACAGTATGAAGGTCAATTTTACTATTATAGACAAAAACAATGTAAGCCATGCCATCAGCTTTCCCAGGAAAAGACCATTGATCAGTGGGGACACCCTGAAAATATTCTACGAGATCGATACCAAGAATTATCCGGGATTGAACACGATATTCCTTGACGTGAATCCAAATAATGACCAGCCGGAAGAATATCATTTCAATAATTTCCTATACCATAATTTTTATGTAAAAGTGGACCATACCAATCCTTTGCTTGATGTGACCTTCGATAATGTGCATATCCTGAATGAAGATATTGTATCATCAAAACCGCATATTTTGATCAAACTGAAGGATGAGGCAAAATTCCTGCTGCTAAACGATACTTCGGTGGTGAAAGTGCAACTCAGGTATCCCGACGGCTCACTCCATCCTTATTATTTTAATACGGATACGGTGAGGTTCACTCCTGCAGCGGGCAGTGCGGATAATACTGCTTCGGTTGATTTCTTTCCTGTATTTACAAAACAGTATAATCCTGAAGGAGATGAATACCAACTGATCGTTACTGGAAGGGATCAATCCGGCAATCCAGCCGGCACCACGCAATATACCGTTACATTCAAAATCATTACCAAGGCGATGATCTCGAATATGCTCAACTATCCGAATCCTTTTACCACATCAACGGCCTTTGTCTTTACCATTACCGGGAGTGATGTTCCTCAAAATATCAAGATCCAGATCCTGACCATTACAGGCAAGATTGTCCGGGAAATTACCAAGGAGGAATTGGGACCACTGCACGTAGGAAGAAACATCACTGAATTCAAATGGGATGGAACGGATATGTATCACCAGCGACTGGCCAACGGAGTTTACCTGTATCACGTGGTCACTAACCTTAATGGAAAATCACTGGATAAATACAAAGCTGGTGGAGATAATACCGACCAATACTTCACCAAAGGATATGGTAAAATGTATCTGATGCGGTAAATAGAGTAGCAGGAGCTCTATTTGCGCTTGAAGAATTGAGTAACAAAACCCATGCTTAATAAGATAAAATAGGGCGATATGCCGAGATAAAAGCGGTTGTGCCAATCATCGCAGGTGAGCATTACTGACAGCCAGGTCAATCCGATGATACTGAATAGGAAAATCCATATAAGGCTGCCGGACTTTATCCAAAACCGAATACCTGCGATGGCCGTTATATGAATGATGTTGAAATAGACGATCAGGTATATATTGTGTCCCGGACTATAATAAGATCTGTACAATCCGAAAAATGCAAGGGTTTTTTGCCAGGCCAACCTTGAAAACTGGGAGAAATTGTGGCTGACGTAATAAAAGAGCCCATAAATAGAATTTCCGTTTTCAGCCGTATGTATCGGAACAACACCTGATAAAGTGGGTACTCCACAAATGATGTTTTCCTGCCGGTAAGGGAGCATGAAATCCAAGCCACCCCCGCTGCCTAGTGCCTTATCCAGAACAAAAAGGAATGCTATGGTCATGGCACCCAGAATGCCTATTTTTTTTGGAGCCTTCATTCCCCTAAAGAAAGTAAAGTACAAATAAATAAAACCCGGAGGCAGAAAAAGCAAACCTGTTGGCCTTGTACATACTATACAAACCAGTAACAAGAGATTGGTCGCGACCTTCACCGCAGACCATTTTTTGATGCTGAGCAAATGGCAACTATAGATCAACGTCAGACTGTAAAAAAGCGATTCGGTCTGAAGAATGCTGTTGAACTCCTGGTAGGGCTGATTGAATAACAGCAACACGGTACCCAGAAACGCAATGCTTTGTTTACAGAAGATTTCTTGAAGTATTCTGTAAAAGCTCAAACTGGCCACCAGGTTAACCAAAAGCTGGACGGCAATAGCAAAAACAAAGCCCATCCTGAGCTTAAAGCAAACTGTTAATAAGAAAATCTCAGTAAAATATAACCAGTACTTCGGAGCGCTTAGCTGACCGGTTTGTATGAATAGATGAGCTTCGCGAATATACTTCTCGGCCTCGCCTGTGACAATAATGCCATTTTTGACAAGAAAAAAGCCGTTCACGAAAGCCCATGCGACCCAAACCAATATCGTAGTCGTGTCAAAATAAGACCTAAGATTTCTGGAATGGTTAGTGATCATATTTCAAAACTTCT
>DATHGW010000305.1:0-4991 GCA_035317445.1 Puia sp. | reverse complement strand
ACCGAGATTACCCGTTACATTAAAGAATGGGTGAAGGAGAATAGAAATTTTTAGATCGGGTTAATACCCAAACACATCTTCCAACGCAACCTTCTTCACCGTTCCATATTTCGCAAGATCATCCAGGTTAATTCTTTTCTCCGAGGCAACAACGCAATACGTATACGGTTTGTTGGAGAAATTTTCCCTGGCAAACCGCTGTAATTCCTTGAAACCGATCTTTTCAAACCGGTCGTAAACATCTTTGCGAATATCTTTGTCAAGCCCCTTGCGTTGGTCGGCCAGGTATTGGTTGATGACGGCATCCTCCGTAAAGCGTTCCGTCTCCAGATTGCTTTTAATGCTTTTCTTGGAGGTCTCCAGCAATTTTTCCGATTCAGGCATCGTATTCAACAATTCATTCATTCCATTGATTGCTTCATTGAGCTTATCTGCCTGGCAACCGATATAGCCGATCATGACATATTTGTCTTTTTGCTTGGATGGCTCCAGGTAGAATGCAAAAGTTCCATAGGCAAGCGCTTTTGATTCACGAAGGGTTTGAAAGACAACCGACCCCATTCCGCCCCCATAATACTCATTGAAAACATTAACCAATGTGGTGTTGACAGGATTGTAATCGGAGGTGTTCCTGATCCAGGAGATCTCGGCCTGGACCATATCGTAATCTGCAAACAAAACGGTGTTCTCTGTCTGGGTGGTTTTGACGAAATCCGTCACCCCGGGATAAGGTGCAAAAACCGACGGCAGACGATGCACCCTGCCGATGGAAACTGCTGCTTCGGGCAGGCTGGCCGGACCATAATAAATAATGCTGTGTTTGAAATGTTCAAGGCTATGCAGCAGATCAACTAGGTCCTGCGCGTTCAATGCATTCAATTCATCATTGCTTAATTGATTATTAAAGGGGTTTTTAGCACCATACATCGCGTAAAAACGCAGCCCGGAAAGGATGGCATCCTTGTTCAATTTGTTGTTTGACCTTGCTTTCAGTATCCTGGATTTGAGCGCGATCAGCGCATTGGTATCGGCTTTGCAATTGGCCAGGATATTTTCGAATAGTCCCGCAGCCTTCTCCATGTTTTTTTGCAAACCGGTAATGGTCACCGTCGTTGTTTCCGTAGATACCCCGATATTGAAATTGCAGGCGAGGTTATAGAACTGTCTGCTGATGTCTTCTGCGGTCAATTTATCTGTGCTCAGAAACTGCAGGTATTGGGCCGCTAATTGCAGTAATTTGCTGTTGTAGCTGCCCATATCGAACCTATACCGCAGGCGGAATATTTCATTGTCTTTATTCTGCACGTACAATACCTGGGTAATGCCTAATTTTTGTTTTTGAAAGTCTTTACTGTAATCGAGCCATTGCGGTTTTACTGGTGTCGCTGGCATATCGTTCACCATTTTAAGAAAGGCAGATTGAGCATCGCGGTTTACTTCAACCGGCGTAATCGGCGGTTTCTTCACTTTTACGATGCTCTTGTCTTCGCCCATTCTTTTGTAAATGCACACATAATTATTGCCGAACCATTTGTTGGCAAAATCAACGATGTCTTTTTTTGTTAGCTTGCTCATTTCTTCCAGGCCCGCCACATCCGAAGGCCAATTGGCCCCTTTGGACACCACGAAAGGATCCAGTAACTGGCCTACCCTGCTTCCATTATTATCCAGTGCCTGCAACAACGCGAATTTTAAATTGTCCACCGTTGCGCGGATCAGGGATTCATCAAATTTTCCCTGTTTCACGAGGCTTATTTGAGCCAATAACAGGTCCCGGGCCTGCTGAAGGGTTTGTTCGGATTTATTCCTTGCAGACAAACGCAGTACGGAGTAATCTTTCATCGCATCCAAAGAAGCTGACGCATTCAACAGGGCCTGTTTCTTATTCAGGTTAAGGTCAATCAAACCAGCTTTGCCATTGAACAGCATACTAAGAAGAGCAGACTCCAGCAGGGAGGACCTTGTATCTGCTTCTCCCGGTAAACGAAAACCAATATTGACGCTTTCTGCATCGGGACCAACCACTTCTTTTATGACCGGCGCGGTGATTGCTTTTTCCGGGCCTGGTTTGTATTCCTTTACCGGCTTTGGTTCCATATATCCAAATTTTTCATCGATCTGGCGGATCACATAATCCGGATCAAAATCTCCCGCGAGGATGATGGCCATATTGTTGGGAACATAATTGACATAATAATATTTCCGGATTTCTTCCAGGGAAGGGTTTTTCAAATGCTCTACCGTACCAATGGTCGTCTGCTGCCCGTAATTGTGGGTAGGAAATAAGGATGCCATTAATTTTTCTTCTACTTTATTTCCATCATCATCCAGTCCGGTATTTTTTTCTTCGTAAACTGCTTCCAGTTCGGTATGAAAAATCCGAAATACCGGCTTGCGGAATCGTTCTGCCTGGAGCGTAAGGAAGCGGTCGATGGAACTGGATGGGAAATCTTCTGTATAGACTGTTTCTTCAACGCTGGTAAAGGCATTGCTTCCCTGGCCACCCATCGAAGCCATTATTTTATCGTATTCATTGGCTATCGCGAACCTGGCCGCCTCACCGCTCACGCTGTCAATGACCCTATAGATGGCAGCGCGCTGTGAAGTATCACGCGTATGATTATATTTTTCATAGAGGGCATCGATGGAATCGAGCAAGGGTTTTTCTTTTTCCCAATTCAGGCTGCCATATTTGTCTGTTCCTTTAAACATCATATGCTCGAGGTAATGCGCAAGGCCTGTGTGGTTGGCAGGATCAGTCTTGCTGCCTGCACGAACAGGAATCATGGCAGAGATGCGCGGTTCCTTTTTGTTGACGCTCAGGATCACGGTCAATCCATTCTTCAGCGTATAAAAGCGCGCTTTCATCGGGTCCGCAGGAACAATTTTATAAGCGTATCCGCCGCCGGAAATTGTTTGAAACTGATATTTGCTTTGTGCAGATAAATCCTTAAAAAAAACAATGGTCAGCAGTAGCGAAATGATAAATGTTCGTCTCATAATTTGACTTTGTAATGGATTGGAGGGACAATTTATAGATTTTAAAGCATTGAAAAAAAGAGCGGACACGAATTAACATCGTTTATATACTTTTGATAAAAATTCTATGTATCAAACGTTGCTTACTGAACTTGACGGGAATATCTTCATCATAACAGTAAACCGGCCGGATAAACTCAACGCGCTGAACAGGCAGGTCATGGATGAACTCAACCAGGTGATTGATGAGGCGTGTCAGAACAACGCCATCAGGGCGGTGATCATTACGGGCTCGGGAACAAAAGCGTTTATTGCAGGAGCAGATATCACGGAATTTATGGGACTCGACAAAAAACAGGGGCAGTTGTTGGCAAAGAAAGGCCAGGATATTTTTTTCAAGATCGAGAATGCATCAAAACCCATTGTCGCCGCGATCAATGGATTTGCACTGGGAGGTGGTTGTGAATTGTCCATGGCCTGTCATTTTCGCCTGTGCAGCAGCAATGCCAAATTTGGTCAGCCCGAGGTCAATCTTGGGTTGATCCCCGGATACGGAGGCACGCAAAGACTCACTCAATTGATCGGCAAGGGAAAGGCCATGGAACTGATGATGACGGGCAGCATGATACCAGCCGAAGAAGCGCTGCAACTTGGACTGGTCAATTATATTACAACGCCCGAAACCTTGTTGAGCAAAGCAAAAGAAATCCTGGAGACCATCGCGAACAAAGCTCCCCTGGCCATCGCGAAAGTTATTGAATGCGTGAATGTGGCACAGAGCGATGGTAAAAATGGTTTTGAAAAAGAGCAGGAAGCGTTTGCCGCATGTTTTGCAACCAACGATATGAAGGAAGGCGTGACTGCCTTTTTAGAAAAGCGAAAACCTGATTTTAAAGGGAACTAAACCGGATAAATACATCAATTAGGCTGCGGGCGCGGCTTTACAATGATCGTGTCCGTTTCAAATAGCGGTACTGTATAGCCGCCCGAATCCAAAATTGTTTTTGGAAATGCACGTTTCAGGGAATCCCAGTCTTTTTTTTCTATGCGGGTTTGATAGAGGTATAAAGAACGCAGTTTCTTTAATGGCTTCAATTTGATCAAGCCTTGCATACTGACGCGGGTCCCCACCAGGTTCAATTCCTGCAATTCACCGAGCGAACGGAGCCGGTCTATTCCCTGGTCAGAAATGTTTGTATGATCTAGTTGCAGGCGGGTAAGCTGCACACATTGTCCGATGATAACGAGCGCGGAATCGGTGATCTTGTTGCCGCTTAGTTTCAACCACACCAGTTGCTTCTTAACCGGAAGCAGCAGGGATAGATCGGCATCCCGAAGTCGGGGCGTATTAAAAAAACTGGCCGCCAGATAATTGCTGTTCTGGGCCACGGGCATGATCACCGCCCCGAGATGTTTAATCGCACTGATCGCTGAATCGTCGGCTTTTTCAATGGCTACCGCCGGAATATCTGGCAGCGTGGTCTTTTCATGTACTACAGTTTGCAATGCAATCAGCAGGGGTTTTACATTGTCGGGCTGCTCAAGATCTTTTACTTTTTTTGTAAAGTCTGCCCCTTTGTCAATCCACCAGCGGATCAGGCTTTTCTCTTTCTCTGTCAGTTGAGGTTTTTCTTTAGGCGACATGTGATGCTCATCTTCTCTCGGGAGCAGGATGCGCTTGACCAATTCACTTGCGGTCGAATTGCCGGCCACGATGACCGGACCGTCCTTTCCACCTTTCTGAATAAATTCTGGCTGATCCAGGCGCAATTTTCCTTTTTGTTTGTGCGCAGCATGACAGGAGTAACATTTGATCTGGAAAATGGGCCGGATCACGTCCGCGTATGCGATGGCCTCCTGAACATTAGCGATCGGCTTTCTTTCTGCTACGACCGTATCAGCGCCAGACAGATTCGACAATGGCTGCGTCAGGTAGTCGGCACCGTGAGTCAGCGAACCACCCAGATGGCCGGTGATGATGATCAACAGCAATAAGATCGTAGCCATCAGGG
>DATHGW010000304.1:0-13107 GCA_035317445.1 Puia sp. | reverse complement strand
CCGGTCATTTCTTTTGGTTTTGCTATTCCGGCAAGCGATAAAAAAGTAGGAGCGAAGTCAATGTTTTGTACCAGCGCGTGGGACACTGTTCCCGGCAGGATGGTTTTTGGATAACAAATAATCAATGGCATGCGGAAGGATTCTTCGTACATAAACCTTTTATCGAACCAGCCCCCGTGTTCGCCCATATAAAATCCCTGGTCGGAAGTATAGACTACAATAGTATTATCCGATAGGCCTTCTTTTTCAAGATAGTCCAGCAGACGGCCTACGCCATCGTCCACTGATTTCACGCAACGCAAGTAATCCTTGATATAGCGTTGGTATTTCCAGTTCAATAGTGCCTCTCCCTGGAGATGCTTTTCCAGGAATTTTTTGTTCTTTGGTCCAAAGGCATTTTCCCAGGCTTTGCGTTCCTCCAGATCCATTCTATTCAACTCATTCCTGATCAGACCAGCCGTCAGTTCTTTATTATACGGCGTTGAATCCGCCAGTTCCGAAAATTTAAAATCAGAAACCATTTCCATGTCTTTGCCAATGGTCATGGCCTGGGTATGTGCAGCTGAACATTGGCTCCCATGGGTATCGTAAAAAGTTTCGGGTTTTGGAAAGTCAATGTCTTCGTATAGGTCGAGATATTTTGTTTCGGGCATCCAGTTTCGATGGGGCGCTTTATGGTGCACCAGCAGGCAAAAAGGCTGGTCCTTCTTCCTGTTTTCAAGAAAATCGATCGCATAATCCGTGATCAGGCTGGTCGCGTATCCATTTTGTTCGATGTATTTCCCGTTCGAGGATTTGCTTTTGAACGATGGATTATAATATTCACCCTGGTCATTCAGAATGCGGTAATCGTCAAAGCCCTTCGGTTCGCAGCGCAAATGCCATTTGCCCACCACCCCTGTCTGGTATCCCACCTTTTGCAATAACTCAGTAAAGAAGATCTTTGCCGTGTCGATGCCCTCGTTCAATTGACGCTGGCCATTTTGGTGGCTATACAAGCCCGTGAGCAGGCAGGCGCGGCTGGGTGTGCAAAGCGAATTCTCTACAAATGCCGATTGAAACAACATGCCGGCTTTTGCCAGACGGTCGATATTCGGTGTCGGTGCAAGTTTTGAGATCGCCGAGCCGTAGGCGCTGATCATCTGGCAGGCATGATCATCCGACATGATGTAGAGGATGTTTGGCCGGGGATGGGCCGGGTTGTTTTGATGCCGCCTTACTTCGCCGCTACTGAGCAGGAAAATAAGCAGCACTGACAAGATCATTCCACTTCGCATAAATAAAATGTAAAATCTAAAATATAAAATGTAAAAGTTACCGATTTCTTCACTTTTGCATTTTATATTTTAGATTTTACATTCTGCATTTATTTCTTGATCAGGTAGCCAAAGAGCCCGTCGGTTTCGTCAGCCGGTCCGGCGGTAAAATATAACCTGTCCGGATCAATGGCTGTTGCGGTAGCAGGCGGGAAAGAAAGCGCCCACAAACCATCGATCCAAATGGGTTTGCCGCGCGATTTCAACTGACCTAGAAATTCTCCTTCGAGACTATACGCATTGATATATCCATCGCCAAAATTGCCAACCAGCATGATGGGATCATCGTTGTGTTTGCCGTTTTTGTTGTCTTTGCCACTATTGTCGCCGTGACGGTCGGTATCCATGTCATCATTATCATTATCCTCGAAAAAACTGGCGGGAGCCTGTGTTATGCCCCAGGGTGCGTTTAACGGGCCCCTCGAGGCAAAACGTCTGACGAAGGAACCATCGGGATTGAAAATGTCCACAAAACCTTTTCCTTCTCCTTTTTCCGGGCGGCCATCAGCCCCGACTTTAGCGTACTGCACAAATAGCCAGGACCCAATGCCCCGGATATTATAAGGTGAATAACCGGCAGGCAGGTTGGGATCAGTAAAGGACATCGACACCGGGCTAAAATTTTTATCCCAGACATCAATTTTGCCGGTCCTGAAATCGGCTGCATACAAATAGTTTGCGCCTCCGTTTGAATCCAGCGCCAATCCTGTATAAGCGGCAGTACTGGAGTTATTTTTGATCAGGAAGGCATTGGCCCCGGCTTTTCCGTTCCAGACGGATAAAATGCCATCAACCCCGACAAAGATAAAAGCTGCTGCTGCCGTATCGGGCAACATAAAATCGGTCGTACTGTTGAAAATGATTCCTGTTGGGTTGCCACCTGTAGGGCCGCCCGGCGAAGGAATATTGACTGCGGGCCGGAGGATATTACCCATGTTATCCCAGACCTCGCTAACATGCCCGGCCTGCGAATTTACCCAGGCGATCCCATTTGGAGTAAACACAAGACCCCAGGCATTGAGGAGCGTGGGATCGCTGCGCAAGGCGTGATATTTTCCATTGTTGTCGACCAGGTTAATTTGCTGAAAATCTTTGAGTTCCTCGCGTTGGTTTGATTTGCGGCAGCTGAGCGAGAAAGTGATGAAGGCGAGCAACAGCATAGCCCTGACATTGGTAAAATTTTTCATACTGGCATTTTTTTCGTTAAAAAATATTGATCAGACCGTTTTCAGGGGCAGGTCGTGAGGTGTGGAAAATGGATTGCATGGCCATGTGCGACGGCATAGCGGGAGGAATTTCAGGATTCACTTATGTTCTACGGGAATCAGGCCGGGGTTAGGCTGGAATCAAGAATACGTTGGCCTGCAAAAAAAGGTTGTCTGTAAACATTGAAAAGAGGGGATTCGGGTAAAAAACCACCGGAAAGGGAAGAGCTGGAAAAATAAATTTGATGATTGTGCCCGGACAATCCTGCCCATCAGGTCCGCACGGTCTTTTTACCCTTTGCAAGCCCATTCCCGACCAAGTAATTATAACTATCCTGCATAGCCGCAAAAACATCCGTTGCGGTCACATCCATTTCCACCACCATCCATTCGGTATGTCCGCCGGCTGCTTTTACAATCGCCGGAAAATTTTGGGTTCCTTTTCCAACAGCGACCATGGGTTCAGGATTGTCTTTTGGCAGGGAATCGTCCCAGCGGGCAGGACCATCCTTGATGTGTAAGAAGGGCGCGCGTTTTCCAAATTCCGCAACAATTTTTGCGGGATCCTGTCCCGCTACTTTCACCCAATAGGTGTCAATCTCAAAAAAAATATCCGGTTCAACGGAATCAAGCAGCACCTGGTAAACATAGCGTTCATCCACCTTGTTCCGGTATTCCCACCAATGATTGTGCAGTCCGAACTGCAGGCCGTTTGATTTGGCAAAATGGTTGGCCTCGTTATAGATGCCGGCGAGTTCTTTTGTTCCTTCCAGGGTACTGTATCGCTTGTCCTCGGGCCAGCCGTGCCAGATCATTTTCGTGCAATGGAAAGCTTCTGCTGTTTCCAGCATCGCCGCTTTTTTCTCTCCGATCGGTAATTCGACATGCGCGGATGAGACGGTCAGTCCAGCATCCTTTAAATGTTTTGCAGCTGTTTTGACGGATACATGTTCGGGCCAGAATGCCGTTTCCACCGCTTCAAATCCAATATCGGCCACCCGCTGCAGAGTCCTGGCCATATTGTCCTTGATCTGGTTTCTAACGGTGTACAATTGCAGTCCGATTTTGGCCGGCAGGGGCGCCGGCGAAGCTCCGACGGGAGAAAATGCCTTAGCTGGCATAAATGCCGCGCTCAGCGCGCCAAGACCTGCGATGTTCAGGAACGCCCTTCTTGGAATTTGTTTCGACGCTGATTTTTCTTGTTTTGTATGCATGGCTTTATTTTTATTGGCAGTATGTTTAAAGTTACTGTTTCTGCTCAAGGATCTGCCGGAGCAAAATATTGAGTTCCGAAGGACGGCTCATCGGGAGATTATGTCCGGCTTTTTGAATCACATGCGTTGGCCTGGTAAGCGAGATCGGGAAAACTTCATCCCGGGTGCCGTGTATATGCCAACATGGATCGGGTATCACTTCGTTTTTCCAATCCAAAACGGCATTGATCGCCCATTTGATAAATGCCGAATCGGTCTTTCTCATCATATCCAACATCAGTTTTTTGTTTGCTAAAGATTCTGCGGTAAAAAGTCGCGTCATGGACGCAGACATCTTTAAGAAAGAAACCGGAATCAGCTTATGCAGCTTCAGTTTTTTTGCCAGAGAAAAATGAGCGGGAAGCTGGGATGCCACGGGAACGCTGGCAATAAGAATGGTCGCCGCTGGTTTTAATTGATTGGCTATCTCCGTTGCCAAAATACCTCCAAGCGAAAATCCCAGTAATATAAATGGCTCGGAAGGATCGATTTGTTTGGATAACCTGAGAGAATACTGTTGCAGCGACTCGTTTTCTATGGGAACGATCCAATCGAGGAGCACGGCTTCAAAGCCCTGTGGCAGTTCTATATACCTGAATACACGATTGTCCGAAGCGATCCCACTGATGAAATAGGTTTTCATAATAAGATGGTAAACTCCGTAAACAATGCTTCTTTGGTTTCTACTTTCAACTGGCCGGTCCGTTTCATCATGGAGTTGGTTTTAGCCGCTGAATGTAGAAAATTAGGGCGAACTCTCCCAATACGCTCATGGGGGCGGGTGGCTGATGCTTATTTCTTCTTTTTCTTTGATGATTTTGCCTTGTTGTTAAAGGACAAACACAGATAGACCCAATAGTCAAAATCTTTTTTTGATTTGTATCCGGTTTCACTGACGTAGACATATCCTTTATATTCCCTGCCTTTCATGATCATGGGCCTGCAACCGGCCTTGTCCACCACTTCTTGCTGCAATGCAGGTTCGAAGCGGCACATCATCTCATCGCCGCTGACGCTGATGCACATTTTATCGTTGACCATAAAAGTAACACCCCTGAACATTTTCTTTTCTTCTACATGGGGCAAATGGGTAAGTGCCGTCCTTATCCTGGCTGCAAGTTTTTCGTTGTATGGCATGATTTTGTATTGTTCAAAATTAAGACACAAAGTCAATATGCTGTCGTAAAACACCCTTTAAAAGACGCAATTGCGGGTTGTATTCCATCAAAAAGCATCTCATCTTTGTAGTGCAATTCATTTCAACATCAAAAAATAAATAAGATGGAAACGCAAACAAAAACGATCACTGTAGAAACTACAGTTCAAGCGCCGGTAGACAAAGTATGGAAATACTGGACCTTGCCCGAACACATCACGCAATGGGCCAATGCATCCGACGACTGGCATACAACCCGTGCTGAAAATGATGTAAGACAGGGCGGTAAATTTCTTTCCAGAATGGAAGCAAAGGATGGCAGTTTTGGTTTCGATTTCGGCGGCGTGTATAACGAGGTAAAACCCAACCAGTACATGGAGTACACCCTCGGCGACGGCAGAAAAGTACAAATTACTTTTTCGGTTACAGGAAATGAAACCAGGATAGTGGAGACTTTTGAACCGGAAGGAACAAATCCTATTGAGATGCAAAGAGGGGGTTGGCAGGCGATCATGGATAATTTCAAGAAATATGTTGAATCGAAATAGCCTGTTGTGGAAAATAAAAAACCGGGAAATCTTTCCCGGTTTTTTACTATTTGGAGGATTTAAGCGGTTTACATTTTACATCGGGAGAACAGGCAGGCTTATTTAAGTTGCTTCGCGCCTTCTCCTATCTTGAATCCATTCTGATATATTTCAATTTGATAAACTCCTTTCTGGAAACCTCCATCCTGTTTCCACGTAAACTGCACGGGTTTAACCTTGCCTGCTTCCATGTCAACGGGCACTTTAGCAGTAAACTGTTTGTCCCCTTCATCCCGGCTTGTAAAAGTTCCGGAACCTTTTTCAGGGATGGAAATCATTTTGCCATCAGGACCTGTTATGCAAACATACACATCCGTCTGACCACTTGCCGCGATGCGGTTGGTAACATCAAATGAAATGTTGAGTTTATCGGCTCTCTTTGCTGAGTTGGTGGCTTTTTCTTCACCATTCTTCTTATCGCGAACCGAGCTGATCATAATATTAGTGGCATTGAGCGTCGAAGCTACATCCACTTTCTTTTCCAGGTCTACTTTTTCTGTGGAAACGGTTTGCAAATCAGAAGTGAGTTTTTCTTTGTCCTGGGTCAATACAACCTTATCCTGGTTCAAATTCTGATTTTCCTGTGTGAGGCGGGCCACTTCCTGTTCCATATTGGTGATCTTCTGATTTAGATCGCCAATCAATTCCTGGGCCTTTTTCTTTTCGGCTTCGGTCAGCGAGTTTTTCTTCAGGATGCTACGGATCTGAAGCTTCATTTTTGAGATATCGTTTTGCCGGGCGGATAAATCACCTTCCATTTTATTTTTTAATCCTGTCAGAGAATCGAGGCGAACCAAAGCATCATCGAAGGTTCTTTGCAATTGCCCTTTTTCGTCAACAACCCGGGTGATCTGGGTTTGTTGTGCCTGTTGAACGGTTTGATGGTGATTGCCGCTGTAGATTGCGTAGCCCAGACTGGCAACAAATGCTACTGCAAGCAGTCCAATGATCAGGCTCTTAGAATTTTTTCGCGGTGTTTCGTGATACGAACTACCGTTGGAATAATTAGTTGTCTCCATTGTGCTATAATTTTAGGTTAAAGAAATTGCGTTGAAAAAAGAAGTAGCCGGTATGCTGAAATCAATTAGTCAGTTATTACCGGAAAATGAAAATAGGAGGGGACGGATAGACAAGGATAGTATAGGAAACTCTAAAACCATGCCAATAGAACCGAAAGGCGATAATAAAAAAGGAGGTATTCGCTTATATCATTAACTGACAATAAGATAGGTCCTCGCATCCGCGGGATCATTTAACATGTCTCATTTTCCTAAATTACTGAATTATTTAATTTTTTATTGCTGTGGATTACCGGGATAAGCACAACAGCGATACCGATGATGAGCAACGTGCCGGATAACAAATGGCTGAATTCATGACTTAGTTTGTCATCAGCAAATCGCCGAAAACTTTCGGCCTTCCAAATACAAAATGCAGTGAGCAGTGCAAATATGACGCTAAAAATCAGCTGACCACTTCGAAATGACCTGATGAAAACGAAATAAATTATTCCTGCTACGAGAAGAAGCAAGTTGACAATAAAGATAATGCTCGAGACATTAATGAATTCAGAAGGAGTATAGCCCGTCCCGCACCTGTAGGCGATATCAAAGATGAAACAGGCCAGGGTGGCTATTACTCCTGCAAAAAGTCCGGCCAGCATTGCTTTACTAAAGGCTGATTGATTGGGATCGCTGATCATAAAAAAGGTTTACGTGTGATTGAATACGGTTTTAAGTATTGGGCGAGGGACGATTTTTCTGAAAGAATTTTCTTCCCTGTACCATCATACGACGGGTTTTTCCGGGCGACTGGTATTCATGTTCTTTTTGTTTTTGCTGACTGTAATAAGATAAGATGGCCGAAGAAGTAATGAGGCCGGAAACGATCTGGCTATCCTTGCTTTCCAATACCAGCAAAGCATCAGTATCGTATTTTCCCATCATTTCAGCTGCGAACCCCACATCATCCGTCTCGTAAATATGGGGCAGACTGTGCTGTGGTCCTTCCGCCCGTTTAAGTAATCTCGCAACTTTGGCCGTTCGCAGGATATCTGGCTCATAGGCGTCGGGTGCGTTGATGCCACGCCGTTTAATCTTTTCGGTCATGATACTTCCTTTCATCAGGAAAAATGAAACAAAATAGGCCGCTATACATGCGCCCAGGAGCGGCAACAATGCGTTGGACTGACCCGTCGTTTCCAAGGCAAAGATGATAGAAGTGAGCAAGGCCCGGGATGCGCCGGCAAACATGGCTGCCATCCCGATCAGTGCAGCAGTCGCCAGATGGACTGGGGCAGTTGGAAATACATGTAACGTGGCCGATGCAAGCAGCGCCCCCAGCGCACCGCCAATGGTGAAGAGTGGTGCCAGGGTTCCGCCTGAGGTACCGCTACCTAGTGAAATGGACCAGGATATATATTTCAGAAGACATAGGGATAATAACACAGTCAAGGGCAGGGACCCGGTCAACAACCTGCGAATATTATCGTATCCAACCCCCATCGTATAGGGCGCAATATATCCCGTGATGCCAATGGCTACTGCGCCGAGCGCGGGCCACCACATCCAGTGAATGGGTAGTTTTTCGAACAGGTCTTCAATTGCATAGATTGCTTTGGAAATTAGGGCAGCAACTACTCCTGTGACCAATCCAAAAAAAACATAAATCAGCAAAGAGACATCGGAGGCAACAGGAACTGGCCGCATATCAAATATGGGTTGACTGCCAAACAAAACGATGTGCATGCCGGCTCCGGCGATGCATCCTATTGCTACAGGAATAATGGAGCGCGGCGAAAATTCGAATAATAACAATTCAATAGCAAGCAAAACGGCCGCCAGGGGACTGCCGAAAATGGCCGCCATGCCGGCGCAGGCGCCGGCAGCAAGAATAATCTTTCTTTCACTTGAAGAGATATGCATGAACTGACCCGTTAAGGATCCGAACGCGCCGCCGGTCGCGATGATCGGACCCTCTGCTCCGAATGGCCCTCCCGTACCAATGGAAATGGCTGCCGACAAGGGCTTTAAAAAAGTTATAACGGGAGGTATTTTTGCGTCCTCAGTAATAATTTTTTCCATCGCTTCAGGTATCCCATGACCCGTAATTGCTTTTGACCCAAACCGGGCCATCAATCCAACGAGCAGACTGCCAGCGATAGGAATAAAAACAACCATCCAGCCAAGATGATTTCCTGCTGGCGAGATGGGTTGGACGGAAAACCTACCGTAAAAAGAGAGATTGGTGATCAGATCGATCAGATAAACGAGGCATTTGGCGATCAGGCCAATGAAAATCGCATTGAATACCGCCTGTATGCTGAGATACAGGGCACGCTTATTGACCGGGGATTCTTTGATCGCTAAGTTTCGTTCATTCAATCCACCCAGGGAAACGGAAATTGGGATTGCACCAGCATCGGAATTCATGTTTCAGGTTTTACAATAGACTGCAAAAATATAGCCTATACTATGCTTTGTGAAATATTATCTTATTTTTTTATGATTATTATATTATATAGGCAATATTATGTCTAAATGACGTATTTTTGGGTAACCTTGAATTATGATCAAGTCATCCTGCAACCTCACGGATTGTTTTTTATGCCGTTACTGCATTCCGGAATGGCGAGGTTTAATCGCCCTGGAAAAAAAGACCGTTCTTTTCAAAAAAGGAAGACAAATATTTAAGGAAGGTGAAAAAGTAACAGGGATCCATTGCTTGCTTTCAGGCTCAGTAAAAATTCACAAGCAGTGGACCGATCCCAAGGAACTGATCATCCGCTTTGCAAAGACAGGCGATATCGTTGGACACCGGGGCCTGGGTATCGGTGATACTTATCCGATTTCAGCCACGGCGATGGAGGAAACCAAATCCTGTTTTATTCCGGTCGAATTTTTAGAAACCAGCCTGAAGACGAATGCATCACTTACCTACCAGTTGATGCAGTTTTACGCCCTTGAACTACAAAAGGCAGAAAAACGCATGCGCGATCTCGCACTTATGGAGGTGAAAGGAAGAATCGCCACCGCCTTACTTGATATCTGCGATTTTTTTGGAATGGATCAAAAAGCGCATATCGTACCGGACATAAGCCGCCAGGATATTGCGTCTTTTGCAGGAACAACTTATGAAACCCTATTTAAGTTCTTCCAGGAATTGATCAGGGCAAACATAATCAGTACTTCAGGAAAATCAATCAGGTTGATTGATCCGGATAAGCTTCGGCAGTTTATTTTATATGGACCCTAATCATATTAGTATGAATCAGAAACCCATCAGGCGCAATGAGCATCTTCTGCAATTCTCCAGGGAACATCATTTTACCTTGTTGTTTAGTTGGAAAATAAGACGCGGATTAAAAAATAAAGTGGCTATGGAACGCATCGTTAACTATGTCGCTTTCTTTTGGCACCAGCATTTGCAACCCCATTTCCTGGCGGAAGAAAAAATGCTTTTTGCGCTGGTACAGGACGAAATGGTTCAGAAAGCAATTCGCGAGCATTTGACGATCCAGGAAGAAGTTCATGAAATGGCAAATCATTCGACCAGCCGGGTTGAAAAACTACTCGGGCAACTCGCTGATAAGGTCGACAACCATGTTCGCTTTGAAGAGCGTCAGCTTTTTCCGCACCTGGAAAAAATATTAAGTAAGGAACAGTTGGAAAAAATCGGAATCCAGTTGAAAGAACAACCCGCTTTTTCACCAGCCGAGGAATATTCAGACATATTCTGGGCCTGTTAGGGTCAATCTTAAAATAATGGCATTAATTTGTGTTGACTTTAATTTTAAAGAAGTTAACCATGCCTGCCAAAACCGACTGGCAAGAAGCCATCAAGCCGCTGCTTAAAAAGTATAAAAACAAGCGTCATCCGTTAGAGTACAAAAATGTGTACCAGCTGCTTGTAATGGTCATTTTATCCGCGCAGGACTCAGACAAACACATCAATCAGCTTGCGCCCACAATATTTGCCGCTTTTCCGGATATGAGCGCGCTTGCAAAAGCAACACCCGAAACCTTGTTAAGGCAAATCGGCGGGGTACGGTATGCAGAAAATAAAGTAAAATGGCTGATGGAAATAGGCCAAAAAATAAAGACGGACAGTAAAATTCCACTTACCCTCGATCAACTTACTGCCTTACCCGGAATTGGAAGAAAATCAGCGAATGTGATTCTACGCGAAGCGGGCGCTCCGGCAGAAGGCGTGATTGTTGACCTGCACGTACAGCGGGTGGCGCCAAGACTTGGTATAGCCACAGGCACTGACCCAAAGAAAATTGAAAAACAGATCATGGATATCCTTCCCCAAAAGCAATGGGATGCGGGCATGGCGATGTCGTTTCTTGGCAGGGAGATCTGCAGGCCTACTAATCCGAAATGCGACATATGCCCGATGAATACCGTCTGCGCTTACTTTAAACAAATTAAATCCTGATGCATTTGTTCTATGGGGTGGCTGTTTTTTGATTCTTTATCAAAGATCCACTGTTGTTCGGCGAGAAATACCACATGCCGGAGATACCAAAAAAAGTAACACTGCTGGCCGAGGTTCTGCCGCTGTAATAATATTGCCCAAAGTATACGTTGAGGTGCAGTTTCTCATTCATCGCATATTCTATACCGGAAGTCAGTTCGGTCATCAGGTTTTCCTTTGCGTTGAAAAGATATCCTATCCCGGCTGTAAACGTGTTCGTAAACTTGCCCTGCTGAAATACGTTCAGGTTTGGGCGAAGCTCCAGATAGGCGGTCGTATCCCGCCCGGTTACTTTGGCCAAACTGGTTTTCCCAACATCAAGACCCAGGCTGAATACATCCCATTGCCGGCCGATCTCCAGGGCAATATTCGATTTTTCAAGAAATGTGCCCGGCTCATTGGTGAGGCTTGGCGCCAGGGATATATAGGTTTGTCCCAGACACTCAACGCATGAAAAAAACAGTATGAATAAAGGAAGTGCTATTTTCATTGATAAAAATTGATGTGATCAATAGATCAGCCAAATATATAGACAATTGTGAATAAGGGTTGATAAACAAGCCAGGGGGTTTCATTCTATCTCCAATGTATGTTCAAGAGATTCTAGTGCGGCCTTATCTTCCGCAAGCACATAGAGCACATCGTTTGCCAACAGCTTGGTAGATCCGTTAGGTGATATATAATTGCCACCTCTTTTGATGGCCAGGATGGTGGTTGTGGGTGGAACGGTGAGTTCGACAATACGCATCCCCACCGATTTTGCATATTCCGGCAGCCTGATTTCTGCCATTTCAGATTTGATATGATCCGTCAGTTCAAAGTCAAGTCCAATTCTCCGTTTGGCTTTTGGCGGAACGGTAACATGTAATAGCCTGGCCACATACGAGAGGGTCGTTCCCTGTAAAAGCACAGAGGTGATTGAAATAAAAAATACCAGGTTAAAAATCAGATCGGCCTTATTTATGCCTGCGAGCAAAGGATAAGTGGCGAAGACAATGGGCACGCCACCCCTCAGGCCAACCCAGGAAATAAATAACTTGGTCCTGACATTTAATTTAAAAAAGGCGAGCGAAATAAAAACACCCAGGGGTCTCGCTACAAATATTAAAAATGCGGAGATCAACAGACCCATGCCAATCAATGGCATGATGCGTGAAGGAAAAACCAGCAGGCCCAGGGTAAGAAACAGTACGATTTGCATCAGCCAGGCCTGGCCATCGTAAAACCTGATGAGGCTTCTTTTGTGCACCATATGGCTATTGCCCATGATCACTGCGCACAAATAAATGGCCAGGAAGCCATTTCCGCCGATGGCGTGGGTAAGCGAATAAGTGAAAATAGCCAGGCCAAGCGTAAGTACAGGATAAAGGCCTTCTGTTTCCAGTTTAATGTTGTTGATCAGCCACACGCTTCCCCTGCCCATGATATAACCCAATGCTCCGCCAATAATAAATTCCTTCAGGAACGAAACGATCAATTCAACGCCCTGGGCACCGCCGGAAGCAACTACGCCGGTTAATGTAATGGTTAGAAAAATAGGCCATCGGATCGTTACTGCCACTTTCCAATTCAAGCACAGGCCTTAGGCTCCCCTTCAATGCAATACCCTTATTGCGCAAAATGGAGAAGACAGCCGCTGCATCTGTGGCGGATACAATGGCGCCAAGCAAAAGTCCTTCCCAGATGGTGAAGCCCAGAACATAATGAACAAAAACGCCTACTGCAAGCGCGGTAAGCAGGACTCCTAAAGTGGACAAGGAAATCCCCCGCCACAGAATGGGTTTAATGCTTTGCCAGTCGGTATCGAGGCCGCCAGAAAAAAGTATGAAATTGAGCGCCACAATTCCGATGAATTGTGCAATGGCTGTATTGTCAAAATGTATTCCTCCAATTCCTTCAGAGCCGGCCAGCACGCCCACGATCAAAAAAAATATCAGTGTGGGAACGCCCAGCCTGTTGGTGGTTTTGCCAGCGATAATACTGATCAGCAATAAGACGGATCCAATCAACAAAATATTCCCGGCGCCTATAAACATGTTGATATCATTTGCGAACCCGAATAATTTACAATTAAAAATCGGGTTGCACGGATTATTCCATGTCTTTATTTAT
>DATHGW010000303.1:0-2498 GCA_035317445.1 Puia sp. | reverse complement strand
CCTTTGACGCAGGCAACCAGTGCCAGACCCATCCCGGTATTACCGCTTGTTCCTTCGATGATCGTTCCTCCGGGTTTCAGTTTGCCTTCCAGCTCGGCCACTTCGATCATTTTTATGGCCATCCTGTCTTTAATGGAATTGCCCGGGTTAAAATAATCAACCTTGGCCAACACTGTACAGGGTAAAGTTCTTGTGATCTTATTTAAACGAATGAGTGGCGTGTTGCCGATCGTTTCGAGAATATTGTTCTTGACGTCCATAGCGAGATAATTCGCGACGAAGGTACGTTTTTGGAAAATAGAAAATAGAGAGTAGAAAGTGGGATTGGTCGGTCATAGCCTTTTTTCCCCATTTTCTATTCTCTATTCTCTATTCTCTTCTTCCGCTGCAAATACATGTCGAGCAACATCAATCCTAAAACCACATTGATCATCATAAAAATATTGGTATAGGTATTGCTGAAAAACCTGCTCCAATCAGGCTGGGGGATCTTGTTGTATTGATCCATGATTTCTGAAGAACCCGATGTGGCTGACCAATTGACCTGTGCAAATCCATAAACAAGGAAACCGGTTATCATGACCAGGAAAAAAATACCGATTCCCCATATAACCCGTTTGTTGATATAACTTTTTGTTGCAGGGGCCACATGATATTTGCTGATCTCTTCCATAACATTCCTGGTAAAACGCATAGAAGGGGCTTCCAGTTCCGAGGCGTTCATCAGCTGGTGAACTTCCAGCAGTTCATGGTATTTTTTTCTCCAGGCAATATTGTCTTCGATCAGTTGCTCGATAGCCGTTTTTTCACCGGACTCACTCCGCCCGTCGATATAATCCCACAAACGATCTTCGATAAGTTGCTCCTCATTCATAATATTTTTTTTAACTGAGTGACCATCGGTAATGCAAAGTTGCGACCAATTTTTGATATCCGATCCCTTACTTTTAATCACCTTGTAATGCTCGTACTTCATGGCTGAAATATTTTTCCATCTTCTCTTTTAACCTTTGCCTGGCGCGATGCAGTTTTACTTTTACCGTGTTGGGCTCCATTCCTAAAATAGTGCCCATTTCTTCCAGCGATTGCTCCGCTTTGTAAAAAAGCGTAATGACCTGAGCATCATCCGAACCCAGCATTTGGATGGCTTCATTTACCATCGCCTGCCTTGACTTCTTTTCGATGAGGTTGGCACTGAATGCCGATTCCTTGTTCTCTAGCTGGATAAAAGTCTTTTCGTTATCCAATGAGGTCGTGTCCAGCTTTCGCTTTCTTAAGAAAGTAATGCAGCTTGTCCTCACGATGGTATATAGCCAGGTACTGAACTTGGCATCGCCCCTGAAGTCGGCCAACGATCGGTAGGTCTTTACAAAAATGTCCTGCGAAATTTCTTCTGCATCTTCCCGGTTGTTCGTATAACGCAGAACCAGGGTGAAAACATAGTCCTGGTAGCGCTCTACGAGCGCGGCAAAGACCTGTTGTTCCCCTTTTAGCACCCTGCTGATGATTTCTGTGTCGGTCAGTCCGGTATACATGACGTTCATATGACTACAACCGGGCGACACCGGTTACAGGTAAGTTACCATTTTCTGCATATATTGGATTTCGGGTAACTATAAGCGCCAAACCGGCCCATTTCCAAAAAAATCTTGGGCGCCTGTAACCTCACCTGTTCAGGCTTAGTCTTAGTTTTTGAAAGGACGCCGGGGGCTTCAAAAGTGAAAAGGCCTGTAACCTGAAGTCGGAACCCGTCGTCTGATCAGTAACAAGAATTAAATTAAAAAACAATAAAATCAATAGTTATGCACGGCGGTGAAATGTTAATTCCAATTTTGGTTCCCCTGGGAGCGTTTGCCATGATATTTGGTATCTTTTATATTAAATCCCGGGAAAACCTGGCCATGATAGAAAAGGGAATGAATCCCAAGCTGGATCGCCCGGCCCCTTATAAGAACCTGAAATGGGGTCTGTTGTTGATCGGCGCCGGTGTTGGATTGTTCCTGGCTTATATGCTTGATCGTTTTATGCTGAGAGATTGGGATAACCCAGCCATCTATTTCGCCCTCATTGGCATCGGTGGCGGTCTCGGCCTCGTTGGCTCCTACCGGGTTGAGAAGAAGGAGTTGCTGGATAAGTTGAATAGTTGATAAGTTGATAAGTTGAATGGTTGATAAGTTATTGGGAGGTCAGAAACCTAACCAATCAACTTATCAACCATTCAACTTATCAACTATTTCTCATTTACCGATCTCCTCCAACGCTCTCCTGATCACAATATCATGTTCATTGTTGATCTGAAAATAACCTTCCGAACGCCAGATCAAACGGGCCAGCAGGGCCTTGATGCGGTTTTGCAGTATTTCCTTGTCCTTGTGAGGTATATTGCGAATGTTGATGGTATCTTTTGCCGCATACTGGATCAGGCTATTCCACATTTTTTCTTCATCGTGAAACCCGCTGGCAAATTCAGCGGGGGTCTTAAATTGTTTCAGCGATAA
>DATHGW010000302.1:0-3520 GCA_035317445.1 Puia sp. | reverse complement strand
AGAGAGCAGAGAATAGAAAATAGAAAATAGAGAGTAGGAAGGCCGCCTCGAGAACAGTCCTACTTTCTACTTTCTATTTTCTATTCTCTATTTTTCTTCCTTATACCCCTCGACCGGGATTCTAATATGTTTCTTACTGCCGTCAGGCCCCTCGAAGCTCAGATCGATCTGTATCTTCGAATCTCTGGCCTCGATGACCAGCACACTGCCGGAATAGGTTCCGTTTCTTTCACTGAGGTCGGCCTTGAATGTGGTTTTACCATTTTTATATGCCTCCTTCCAGCTGCACTGCACATCTTTTACGGGCCCGGAAAGGGTATCGGTCTCGTCGTCGCCATGGGTGATGTGGATGCGCTGACCAGAGGTCCGGATGATTACTTTTGTATCTTTCGTTTCGGCTACTTTGCCTGAGTCATCCATGAATTCGGCTTTGGACGCCGTCCAGGTTATTTTTTTTCCGCACTGTGCATGCCCCGTCCCGGCAATGAGCAGCCCGAGAAAAAGGATCAGGAGAATTTTTTTCATGTTGTTTTTTTTAATGATGGTTATACTGATGTGGATTTAATTATCGCCGCCGGTTTTCACACGGTTGGATTCTTCAGACGCTCCCCCGATCTTCCTTCGCGATGCTGCGCCCTGGATGGGTTTCCCAAAACGGTAAGTAAAGGAAAGGCTCACTTGGCGGCTATCCCTGGTATTGTGAAAACTGGCCTCCGTTTGTTGAAAGTTGATATAGCCCTTTACCTGCCGGGTATTAAATAAATCCCTGCCCGCCAATTTAATATTCCCTTTTTGTTTCATTACCTGTTTTGAAATGGCGGCAGATGCCTGTCCAAGCGGCATAATGATGATCTGTCCTTCCACTCCTTTTGTCCGGTAAAAACCAGATAATTCCGCACTCCATCCGTTGCCCAATTTGAACTGGTTGTTGATGTTGGCCACGAATGTGGTGGCGTCGATGTCCAGGTTTTCGCCGTAGAGCATGCCGTTGAATTTGTTATAGTTCATATTGCCATACAGCATGGCTGTCCACCATTTTGCAACAGGAATTTGTGCACTCACAGAAATACCGGCATTCTGGCGCCGGCCGATATTGCCCTTGCGTACGATGGTTGCATGGCCTTGCTGCTCAAAAGTTTCACTGAAAAAGTCCTTGGTATTGCTGTAGTTGATTGTTGTCGTCAGGAAGTTTTTGTATGTATGCGCAAATTCAATATTATCTGTAAACTGCGATTGCAGATATGGATTACCTGCCTGGTAGGTATACTGGTCAAGGAAAAACAGGAATGGATTGAGGTCTTCATAGGAAGGCCGGTCAATTCTCCTTCCATAATTAGCAGTGAACTGGTTCTTTTCATTTGCCTGGTAGCTTATATAGATCGTTGGAAAAAGACTGAAATAGCTTCTTGTAAATGAAGAGTCGTTGTTGTTCACAGTATATGGATTGCCCAACTGGTGCCCGGAATAATTGGTGTTTTCCAATCTCAACCCCGCCTGTACACTCCATTTCTTGTTAAACTGCCTGTTGAGGTTAAGGTAAGCAGCGTTTATGTTTTCCCGGTAGAGGAAATGATTTGTTTTAGTCGTATCGGCTTCCGGGACATTATCAGTCACATTATAATAATTGGCGTCATTGTTTGTGGTAACATAACTCGACTTGAGTCCGGCCTCCAGTTTCAGATCTTTGCCAAGGGGATGGGAATAATCTGTTTTGAATGAATAGATATCAATGCTGCTCGGCAAATAACCGGTGAGCACGGTATGGTTGGTCTGGTTCCAGTTGGGATCATAGGTAATGTTGTTGAAGTATTGATTACTGCCCGAATTGTACTTCATATAGTCGATATCAAAGGTCAGTTCTCTGCCTGCCGAATCAAACTGGTGCCTGAAATTGATGTTTACGGATCCATTCTTCCATTTGCCGTTGTTTGTGCTGGGCGAGGAAACAATGGAATCGATCATATTGGACGGATCTTTCAGGTAGATGGTGCTGTTAGACCTGATATTTTCGCTGTTCCTGAAACCACTCACAACAAAGCCAATGGTTGTTTTATCCGTCAGGTAAAAATCGGTCCCGAATTTCAAATTGAATTCGGGGTTGTTGAATTTCATGTTGGTGTGCTGGGTGAATATGGAAGTGATCTTCTTGCTGCTGACGTCCAGGTAATTGCGATTGATGTCGAGATTCTGAAATCCCTCCCAGTGCGTATACCCGGCATTCATGAAAAGATTGACCTTACCGGTGCGGTAATTCAGGTTTACACTTCCTCCCGGTTTCGGATATACGCCTTGCGTGTAAGTCAGGGTCGCACTGCCGTTAAAACCTTTGACTTTATTTTTCTTGGTCTTAATGTTGATGATTCCGGAGTTGCCGGCTGCGTCGTACTTGGCTGAAGGATTGGTCATGATTTCCAACTGGTCAATGGCTGAAGAAGGGAGACTTCTCAGGTAATTCGCCAGTTGGGTTGAGTTCAAATACGTTGGCTTGTTATCAATCATTACGGTAACTCCCTGCTTTCCTTTCAGGCTGATGTTTCCGTCCTTGTCAACCGTAACACCCGGGGATTTTTCGAGAACATCCATCACAGAAGTGCCGGCGTTGCTGGGAGAAGCGTCTACATTCACCAGCATGCGGTCAGCTTTTTGCTCAACGAAAGGCCTGCTGGATACGACCGCGACTTCTTTTAATTCATTAGACTTTTTTCTGAGGGTCAACGGCAGCAATGACACCGAAGGTTTCGCATCAGATAATTCAAAGACAGGAGAGTAAACAATGGCGTGACCGACGGCGGTCAGGGACACCAGGTATTTTCCTTCGCTGACATGGGTAAATGTGTAACTACCGGCATTGTCCGAAATGATAGATTTGATGCGTGAGGAATCTTTGGCATTTAGTATTGAAGCGGTTGCGGCTTCAATGGGTTTTTGACTTTCATCCCGGACTATTCCACTGACTTTTCCGGTTTTGGATTGCGCCTGGCTCAATTGTACGAGGCCGGTGTTTACTAACAGGGCCAGTACGAGCGTCATCTTTTTCATAATAGTTATTTTATTAGTTTGGTACTATTTTTAGGATATTACAATCCAAAAGTAAGTACTATGTAAAACATAGAACATTGTTTTGTGTTGGATGGCCTATTTTCCTGATGATAGGTTATTGCACAGAACAGGGTTAAGACGTAATAGTGCGGTCTGGGTTACAATGCGACCGGCGAACTTGATAAGAGGGAAATTTTCGGGAGGAATGGTAGTGACCTTCAATCACGTCTAATGACCCGTTTGACCAATCAGGATGATCTGATCATGCCCTGTTTTTGATGGTAATTTTTGCGGAGATAGAGCCAAAGACCGATACCGGAAATCACCATCAGCAGAGAAATGATTTCTGCCTGCGTGGGATGAAAACCAAGAATATTGTATTTGCTGTTTACACGGATCTTTTCGATAAAGAACCTTTCAATACCATTTAATATCATATAAAATGCAAACAAAGCGCCTGGAATGGCAAACCGCTTCCTGA
>DATHGW010000301.1:0-4318 GCA_035317445.1 Puia sp. | reverse complement strand
CCAATATCATGACCGTCATAACCCTCCGGCTTGAAAAAAGTATGGAAACGGGGTTGATGTCTAGGGTGCGCGACCTGCTCAAACCTTTCAGAAAAAACGTGCTGATCAATGAGTGGAAATGGTTTACAGCCGACATGCTCGTCGGCGTTATTTATGTCGTGATCGTGATGGGATTTATTTATCAGCATTGGCAACCGGGAAAGATTTTTTATATCGGCGGACTGGTCACGCTTTTGGGTTATGTAAACCAATTCACCAGTGTGTTTCACGATGTGGCCTGGCAGTATACCCAAATTGTTCAGTATAATACGGATGTGCAAACAGCAGTGAATATTGAAAATGCTTATAAAGACCAGCATCGTGCTGACCGGGAAACTGAATTGCCCCAACACTGGCAGCGCATTGAGATCCGCCATTTGAATTTTTCACACCGGGATGCTTATGACGATCGGCACGCTCCCCAAAGCCTGCACAACCTGCGCATCAACATCCAGCGCGGAAAAAGAATTGCATTGATCGGGGAAAGCGGAAGCGGAAAGAGCACGCTCCTGGCTTTGATGCGCGGACTGTATACACCCGAAGCCAACACCGAAATGCTGGTGGACGGCAAACCCTATCCGCTCGCTGCGCTGAATCAGACCGTCACGCTTTTTCCGCAAGAGCCCGAGATCTTTGAAAATACCATTGCCTACAATGTTACGCTGGGACTTCCTTTTCCTGAAACAACCATCAATGAAGTTTGCGATAACGCACATTTTAGTGAAGTGATCGGGCAGTTACCGCGGGGTCTGGAATCCAATATCCAGGAAAAAGGAGTGAATTTGTCCGGCGGTCAAAAACAGCGGCTTGCACTTGCGCGCGGAATCCTGGCAGCCAGGGAAAGCCATGTGGTATTGCTGGACGAACCCACCAGCAGCGTGGATCCCAAAACAGAATCCGTGATCTACGAAAAACTCTTTGATGTTTTTTCAGACAAGGCGATCGTCTCTGCGCTGCACCGGCTGCACCTACTGCCCCTGTTCGATCATATTTACGTGTTGCACAACGGAAGCATCGCCGCGGAAGGAAATTTTTATGAACTACGCGCTCATAGCGCAATATTCAGAGAGCTTTGGAAGCACCAGGAAGAACTGACGGCTCAAAAAGAAATTTAAGATATCAATAATACCTTACAAAAAAAGCTGTCCGCCGCATGCTGATCCGATGCCAGGTGTCTGCCTTCTATGATTTTACCATCCTTAAAACTCCATAGTACGCTCCAGTAGTGGTCGAGGTTATTGCCGTCCTCCCGGTTTGTAATGATATGCTGACATTCCACCACGTACTCGTCATTTTCTGCCGTTACCAGGTTCTCGACCCGGATATTTGACTTGCTCATCACGCCGCCCATTGCATCAAACAAAGCAACGACTTCATCGATCCCGGTTTTTGTTCCGCTGAGGGGATGGTGACCCGGAATGATCCATTGCACGCGTTTGTCCATGACCAGCTTGATGCCTTCCATATCCCGCTTGCCATAGGCTTCAAAAAAATGCCGGATAATATCCTGGTTTGAATGGGCCATAAAAATATAATAACTGCAAAATAATATAAAGAATCGGTTAAATAATGAGAACATAAATCCTTAATTTACCTATAATCCGGAACGACAGATCCAAAACAATATATTTTATGTCTCTTAGCAGAAAAGACTTTATAAAAAGATCCTTACAGGGGGTGCTGATGATCGGCATTGGGAATTCTTTGCAGTCGCTCGGTGCCGCTTATAAGCTGCCTCACAGTAACGAAATCTTGTTGCGTTTCGCACTGGCTTCGGATGGGCATTACGGTCAAAACAATACGGAATATGAATTTCATCACGACAATATGATCGAGTGGATCAACAAAGATTACCAGGAACGGGGCATTGATTTCACCATGATCAACGGGGATCTTTTTCATAATGACGTTCAATTCCTCGCCCAGTCGAAGGAGAAATGGAATGATCTGCAAATGCCTTATTATGTTTCTCATGGCAATCACGATATGACCGATGAAGCGACATGGAAGAATACCTGGGATAAGCCATTTAATTATTCCTTCGAATTTGGCGACACCGCTTTTTTAGTTCTCAATACAGCGAGTGATGCCGGTGCCTACATTTGTCCGGATATCGCCTGGACCGGCGCGCAATTGGGACTGCTTGCCCCAAAAAAACATTTGTTTGTTTTCATGCACATCACGCCTTTCAGATGGACCAGCGGGGGAGTCAATTGCCCCGAAATCACCTCCATGTTCAGCAAGCAAAAGAACCTGAGGGCTATATTTCATGGCCACGATCACGACCAGGATAATGTGAAACAAAGCGATGGGAAATTATACTTTTTCGATTCCCATGTTGCCGGCAATTGGGGAACCGATTATTACGGATACCGCATCGTTGAAATTCTGAAGGACGGCAATATTCTCACGTACCAGATGAATGCGGCCAGACAACAAAAAGTCAATCATGATAAAATACCTGTCTGACGGTCCCCGTCTGACAGGTTGGCCATGCAAGCGGGTCAGACGGGGACCGTCAGACCCACTTATTTGCCGATGGCGTATTTCGCAGCGTCTGTAATTCCCTTCCAGTCATCTGTCCTGAATGACAGGGCAGGGAAACCTTCTTTATTGAAAAGATTTGATTCCCCGGCATCATCGGCCCATGCATAGTGCACGGCAACAGGTTGGCTGACCTCATCGTTATAGACGATTACCTGGTTTCCCTGCAGATAGGCTTTGGCGTAATGAAAGGTCTTGTCATTGCCTGCCACTTCGAATCCTTTGATATAACCATACTTATCTTTGACCATGAGCCCACCTGCCGCATGCGTAAAATTGATACTGATCTTATTGCCATCTGTCTTCATGCTCTCGTAAACCGGACCACTGTATTCCATCGCCTGACCATAGAGGTTATTGAGGGCTATGGCGGCTAAACGTTTGCCAACATCTTGTTTGTTTTTGGGATGAATGTCGAGCGCTTCTCCAATATCAGTCGTAACCGCCATGCCGGAATTGGGTAGGGAAAGCGTCATAGTTTGCGCTTCACGCAATTCGGCCCAGCTACTTCCACTCGTACTGTTTCCGTTGCCGGCATTGAAACTGGCGAGCTGAACAAAGTAAAAAGGAAAATTGCCTTCGTTCCAGCGCTGCCTCCAGTCATTGATCATCAAAGGGAATGCTTTACGGTATTGGTAAGCGCGACCTGCATTGGCCTCACCCTGGTACCAGATCGCCCCTTTGATACCATATGGTATTAGGGGATTGATCATCGCATTGAATAATAAAGTGGGAAAACTATTGGGCCCGACACTTCTGGCCGAAGCGGCAATGCTTTCAATTTTATACGACCAGTCTCCGGCAAGCGAAACAGGTTTGTTTCCAATCGTCAGGTTCATTTCAGTGGGTTCGCCGTATATGCCGCCGCCCCCGCCGGTGTCTTCCACCCTAACGGCAATCACATTTTTACCTTCCTTCAGTATGCCTGCAGGAATTGTGTAATGTCTTGGCTCGCTATATTGATTTTTTAACCCGCCCACTTTTGTTCCGTTCACGAAACTTTCGTCTGAATCATCGATCTTACCCAGGTCCAGTATAGCCGGTTTGCCGGCATCTTCGGATGAAAGGGTAAAGGATTTTCTGAACCAAACCAATCCATCCAGATCGGTCAATCCCCGTTCTTCCCAGAGTCCGGGTAATTTCATGTGTGCCCAGTGGCTTTCGTCCAGGTCAAGGGTTTTCCATGCATTGGTATCGGGATTTTTTTCCACCGGTCCTTGTATGGCTTCGATCTTTTTAACCAGCGCTTCGTTTTTCTGTTTAGCCAGCGTCTCCAGGTCTGGCGCTGCCATAGCAGTGATCATCGATTTGAATTCATCGCTTTGTTCAAATGCACCGCGGCTTGCCCAGGTCTCCACCATCGTGCCGCCCCAGGACGTGTTGATCAGGCCGATGGGAATATGCAGTTGGTTGAACAATTCACGCGCAAAGAAATATCCAACGGCTGTAAAATCGCCGGCGGTAGCCGGACTACAGACCTTCCAGCCGGTGCTGTCTATATCCTCCTTCGGAACGAAGCTCACGGCGTTGGGTACCTTAATATGCCTGATGGAAGGATAGTCTGCGGCGTTGATCTCTTTCTGGTAGTTATTGATCTTACCCCAACCTGCTATGGGCATTTCCATATTCGACTGGCCGGAGCAAATCCATACTTCGCCGACCAGTACGTTGTTGATCAGTAGCTCGTTTTTTCCTTTTACGGTCAGCGAATACGGACCGCCCGCAGTTTCTGCAT
>DATHGW010000300.1:0-2794 GCA_035317445.1 Puia sp. | reverse complement strand
CCGGATCGCGCAAAATAAAAGAAGGGCGATTGTATTCTTCCACCTTCCTGTCAAGAAATTCCTGTAGGCCGCTGTTCATGTAGTCAAAAATTATCCAATGGCCTGTGTCAAATCTTCGATCAGATCGTCTACGTCTTCAATGCCAACACTGAGCCGGATGAGCGCATCGCTCAGTCCATTTTTCATCCTTTCATCACGGGGTATGGAGGCATGGGTCATTGATGCAGGATGGTTAATCAAGGACTCAACGCCCCCGAGACTTTCAGCCAGCGCAAATAATTTGGTCGAGGACAATACTCTTTTTGCTTCTTCCTCTCTTTCGTCACTGAGCTCAAAGCTCATCATGCCTCCGAAACCACGCATTTGCTTTTTTGCAATGGCATAAGATGGATGATTCGTAAATCCGCACCAGTAGACTTTTTTTATTTTTGGATGGTTTGATAAAAAATGCGCGATTTTTTCTCCGTTTTCACAATGCCTTTGCATTCGGACAGCAAGGGTTTTAAGGCCCCTGAGCACAAGAAAGCAATCCATAGGTCCCGGCACGGCGCCGCAACTTTTCTGAATAAAGTATAATTTTTCGCGCAGGTCTTGATCATTCATCACAAGGCAGCCATGGATCAGGTCACTATGGCCTCCAAGATATTTGGTGGCCGAGTGCATAACGATATCCGCGCCGAGGTCAAGCGGGTTTTGCAGGTAGGGCGAGGCAAACGTGTTGTCAACGCAAACCATGATATGATTTGATTTTGCAATGTCAGCAACAGCCCGGATGTCCACAATGTTCATTAATGGATTGGTGGGCGTTTCCATCCAGATCAATTTTGTCCGGTTGTTGATATAGGGCTTGACCTGGTTTGCGTCCTGCATATTGACATAATGAAACCGTATACCAAATTTTTCAAAAATTTTCGAGAACAGACGGTATGTACCGCCATACATGTCATTGGCCGCAATAACCTCGTCGCCCGGGTCCAGCAATTTGATCACTGCATCTGTTGCCGCGACGCCGCTGCTAAAGCAGAGTCCATATTTGCCGTTTTCAATAGCGGCCAACGAATCTTCCAATACTTTTCGTGTTGGATTTTGTGAACGCGCGTACTCGTAGCCCTTATTCTGTCCCGGGGCCTGCTGAACGTATGTAGATGTCTGGTATATTGGTGTCATGATGGCCCCGGTCGACGGGTCTGGTTCTATGCCCGCGTGAATCAGTTTTGTAGCAAATTTCATGTGCCTGGTCTTTTATTAAGCAGCAAAGATGAGAAATTGAATCTATTATCATAACATGGCTCCAAAAACTTGTTTTAGAAGGCAGAAAAAGGGAAGCCCGATTCCGCTATTCCAGTTTAACAAAAACTTAACCCCGTTTGGAAAATACGGATTTGCATATTAGAGACCGGATTGTGTGGTTTCAATCCTTTTTTTCACTGCTTCGGTTTCAAATTCCAATTCCGGGATTTTACAGGCTCAGAAAAATTTACCGGATGTGTAGTTTGGCTTGACTTCACTCACGCTTGTAAATACATTTATATGCACAAATCAATTTTTTATCTTTAAATGTATAGCCATGAAAAAAAGCCTCATCATCGCCACGATCAGCATATTGTTTGCTGGACTGGGTTTGCAAGCCAAAGCCGCCGAAGTCAATGAAAAAGTATTAAAATCGTTCAACGCAGCCTTTCCCAAGGCTGAACAGGTAAACTGGCAGGAGTTTACAGACAATTACGTGGTTAACTTTCTATCTGTCGGAATCAGGGAAAGGATCACTTACGATAAGGATGGCAATTTCGTCAGCGCCACACGCTATTTTTACGAAGAACATTTGCCAGCCAATATTCTTTGCAAACTCCGGAAAAAATTTCCTGCGCAAAAAGTATTTGGAGTTACCGAAGTAACGACAGATACCAGTATTGAATATTATGTGAAACTGGAAGACGATAAAAACTGGACAACTATTAAAACGGATAACAGTGGTACAATGGAAGTCGTTGAAAAATACAAGAAGGCATCTGAATAGTAACCTTAGCCCATGCAGCCCGCTGCTACGAGGTAACGCCAATCATCATTTTCAGCCGCATGTGCATCGTGCGGCTGAATTTTTTTATTCAATACGGCAGGTGTCAGGATATTCGCCCTGACCAGTTTTCTCCTGGCTTCCTGTATGTAGTCTGCAAGTAGTTTATTTTCCATCCAGGACCGTTGCGGCGGCTCATAACCGATCTTTTCCTTTCTCCAAACAATCGGTTCCGGCAGCGAAGTCTGCATGGTTTTCCTGAGGATCGATTTTGTCCATCCTGCATGGATCTTGAATGACGAAGGAAGCGAAAAAACAAATTCCACCAATGAATGATTTAGAAAAGGAAGGCGTATTTCACGGCCGTTTGCCATGGAATTCCTGTCGGCATAACGAAGCAATTCTTCCAGGCCAGACTGGCAGCTGTTAAAATAGAGCATATCGTTGAGTTTGATCACCAGGGGCTTGAACAAACTCTGCCGGTCGAAATATTGTTTTTTGAATTCTTTATTGAGATCAGGATGGCGCAATAATTTTCTTGCCTCTCTTTTCTCCAGGAAGCCCGGAACCTGGGCAGGATACCAGGCCGCCAGGTAATTTTTACATCCCCAATCAAAAGAAATATGATTTTTTCTCAGTGCGTTCAACTCGCGGAACATGTCAGTTGGTTTCCTCCTCAGCAATTCCTGTAAATACCATGGAATATATTTGTTGTATCCTGCGAGGGTCTCATCGGCTCCCTGTCCATCAAGCAGCACTTTTATGTCATGCTGTTTGGCC
>DATHGW010000299.1:0-4781 GCA_035317445.1 Puia sp. | reverse complement strand
ACTTTGCGGCGAATGCTGCTGGTAGCGACGGTAAAAGAGTCGGGAGTCAACTCTCCTTTGTATACAAGCAAATCCTTATAAGAACCTCTTTTCAATACAGCCGCCTGACCGATTCCGGACGCCAATTGTGTCGGAACATCTTTCATCGAATGAATCGCGATATCGATCTTGTTTGCCAATAGGGCACCGTCAAGGGTCCTGGTAAATATGCCCTGCACGCCCATTTCGTATAAGGGGGTAGTCAGGTCAAGATCACCGTCGCTCTTGATCAATACGAGTTCCGCTGCCTGACCTTTTTCTTTCAACAGGTTGAGTACCGATTCCGCTTGCCAGACCGCCAGCTGACTTTCCCTCGTCCCTATCCTGATCAGCTTTCCCATAATGCATCAATTTGTGCCGGTAGCCATGAATTCGTTGATGGCCTCAATATAATTGCAGCCGGGTTGGTTTTGCCGGCGCATTTTTGATGCCATTCCATTGATCACGCGCTGGATGTTCTCATCCGAGGATGGCGTTCTTTTTTCGGGGGCTATTTGTACAAATAATGGGCAGGTATGAATTTCCTGGAGTTTTATTTTTACTGCCTTCAATACGACTACATGTCTCCGCATCTCATGCCATTCCATGAATTCTTTCATTGCGTTCCGGACGATGGTAGTCGCTTTCGGAATTTCTGCTTCGCGTTTTTGCAGGGTCTCATCTTTCAATTTTGACAAGTCATCTACCGTTACCAGGGTAATGCCGGGTAAAGATGAAGCATTTTTCTCCACGTTGAATGGAATGGAAAGATCGATGAGCAATTTTTCTCCCCTGTTTTCCACCTGGGATTTTAGCAGGATGGGCTCTGAAGCATTGGTCGCAACCAGGATAATGTCTGATTTATGGATGTATTCTTCCACCTTATCCATTGGAGCATATTGTAGTCCTAGCTCCCCGGCAAGCGCGGCTGCCTTACCGATGCTGCGATTGATGAGTGTAATACGATTGGTCCGGAGATAGTCTTTTAAATTCTTGCAAGTATTACGGCCAATCTTACCAATGCCAAGCACCAGTATGTTCTTGTCGGTAAGCTGGCTAATATTTTCCCTGATGTATTGTACGGCGGCGAATGATACGGATACCGTTCCATCACTAAGCGCCGTTTGGTTCTTGATGAGTTTAGAAGACTGTAATACCTGGTTGGTCAGCCTTTCAAGAAAGGATCCGATGAAGTTTTTTTCTTTTGCAAACCGAACAGCCTGTTTGATTTGTCCCACGATTTCATAGTCACCCAGGATCTGTGAGTCAAGTCCGGCTGCCACATTGAAGAGATGTTTAATGGCAGCGAGTCCGTTTTTAATATATGCCAGTCCGGTAAAGGTTTCTTTGGATCCATGGGTTTGCGAACAGAGCAGGTCAATCAATTGGTCGGCACTTTCGGCGAATCCATATATTTCGGTACGGTTGCAGGTGGAGAGAACGAATAGTTCCTGCAAGTGATTTGACGGTGCCAGGGCAAGCAGGTTGTCATATTGTTCCCTGCCAATGGCAAAAGATCCTCTGACCAGATCATTGGTCTTTTTATAATTGATGCCAGCGACAAAAAACTTTAATATATCTGTATGCTTGTTCCTCATGCAATGGTTTATATCGAGTACGCAAAATTAGCGGCCTGATTACCTAAAATTCACATTTGTATGTCATTAGAATGTCATATATGGAGAATAGAGAATAGAGAGTAGAAAATAGGGAATAGTATTCAATTCCTATTTTCTACTCTCTATTCTCTATTCTCTATTTCATTATTTTTGCAAACCATGGCTAAGAGAGGAATTATTTTGATGAACCTGGGCTCCCCCGATTCTACCCGTGTTCAGGATGTCCGCCGCTATTTAACGGAATTTTTGATGGATAAAAAGGTCATCGACTATCCTTATATTTTCAGAAAAATATTGGTCGGAGGCATCATCGTTCCTTTCCGGGCTGCAAAGTCGGCCGAAGCTTATCAAACCATCTGGACAGATCGGGGTTCTCCGCTGATTGAATGGAGCAGGCAACTGTGCGCCACCCTTGGGCCCGGGCTTGAAGAACCCGTTGAGATAGCCATGCGTTATGGTAATCCTTCCATCAAGTCAGCCTATGAGAGCCTGGTGAAAAAAATTCCAGGTATAGAAGAGGTGCTCGCCATTCCGATGTATCCGCATTACGCGATGTCATCATATGAAACGGCAGTAGATCATGCACGGGAAATTCACAGGAAAAATAATTATCCTTTCAAGCTCACGATAGTCAGGCCCTATTATGATAACATCGACTACATCGAAGCCCTGAGCGAACGGATCCGGCCTTACCTGCTGCAGGATTATGACCATCTTTTATTCAGCTATCATGGTATACCCGAGCGACACCTGAAAAAAGCCGATCAAACCGGTCATCATTGCCTGCAATCGGCAAATTGTTGTGAAGTAGGATCCATTGCACATGAACACTGTTACAGGCACCAATGTCTTCAAACAACCCGTCTGATTGCCTCAAAACTTCAAATACCTCAGGAAAAATTCAGTTACTCCTTTCAATCGAGACTGGGAAGAGAGGAATGGCTCAAACCTTATACCGATTTCCGTCTGGTTGAAATGCCGGCGGAAGGAATCCGGAAATTACTGATTGTGTGTCCGGCTTTTGTCAGTGATTGCCTGGAAACGCTTGAAGAGATTGCAATCCGGGGCAAGGACAGTTTTTTGCAATCGGGCGGGGAGTCATTTACCATGATCCCCTGCCTGAATGTGTCGGCCTTGTGGGTGAAAGCGTTGACGAAATGGATCCAGGCATACGACGCTGGGATAAGAGAAATGGTATTGGAATCATAATAATTAAACAGGACCATGTATTATTACGTCAAAGCCCTTCATATCATATTCATCGTGACCTGGTTCAGCGGCATGTTTTATATTGTGCGGCTGTTCATATATAATACGGAAGCTGCGGCAAAACAAGAACCTGAAAGAAGCATTCTGATGAACCAGTTTGCGGTCATGATCCGGAGGTTATGGTTGGGCATTACATGGCCTTCAGCTGTGCTGACCCTGATCCTTGGAATATGGATGTGGTCCCTCCTCGGTTCTCTTCCTGGCTGGCTTGCGCTCAAACTGATCTTCGTCGGCGGGCTTTATTCATACCATCTTTCCCTTCACTTTATTTATCGCCAGCAGGCGCGGCATGTTTTCGCATTCACCTCGCAGCAACTGCGCATCTGGAACGAAGTCGCCACCATTTTTCTTTTCGCTATTGTATTTATTGCGGTGGTTAAGGAAAGCATGAGCTGGGTAAAGGGGTTGTTGGGATTGGCAGTGCTGGCTTTGATCCTGATCAGTGCTGTGAGGATTTACAAAAGGATCCGCTCCCGTTGATTGTCGGCTCATGTCAAATTGAACTAAAATAAAAAGCCTCTAAAAAAGAGGCTTTTTACATAAGGGGCAAAAAGGTGGTCCCACTGGAAATTGGTTAATAACATGGCAATTCAGGACATTGGTAATAATGGATTATTATACCGATGTAAGACAGGTTTTTCTAAGGCAATAAAAGAGATTAAAAACGGGATGGTTCGGATTGATAAATGACCAGATAAGGAATAAGGTATGATACGTTCTAAAGATAAGGTTGTGGGAACTACGGCCGAAAATAAAGGAAGGGGAGTAGGAATACCCCCCTTTTTAACCCCTAAACCCTAAACCGTAGAAAAAACTTTTGTTGCACCAAGATGAACAAATTATAAATTGAATTAAATCGGGAGGAAGAAAAAATCCTCCTTTTTTAAGCTGGTTTCGTATTTGCTTGAAAATCAGCCATTTGATTTAAGCTAAATCCGATAGCTAATCTTTCAAAATAAGGACATAAACTATGCCAAAAGAAAAAATTGTGGATAAAACCGAGATGTTAGGTCCCGATAATCCAATTTTAATTCAATATTTTAACAATCCTCCAGGCAGCACTGCTGCTTACGCCATATAATTCATTACAAACATCCTGCCGGATCGGCCGTAAATCCCTTAACTTTGCACCCATTTTTTACACGCCGATTTTACATTTTACAATATGTCATCCAGGTACCGGGAATATCAGCAATTGAACCTGCCTTCAATAGGAGAGGAAATATTGCAAAAATGGGAGACAGGACAGGCCTTTCAAAAAAGTGTTGACCTCAGGTCGGGCGCTGCTCCTTTTGTGTTCTATGAGGGTCCCCCCAGCGCCAACGGACTTCCGGGCATCCATCACGTGATCAGCCGGACCCTCAAAGACCTGGTCTGCCGTTACAAAACCATGCGTGGTTACCAGGTAAAGCGGAAAGGCGGATGGGATACACACGGTCTTCCCGTAGAACTCGGGGTCGAAAAAATGCTGGGTATCACAAAGGAAGATATCGGGAAAACGATATCCGTAGCGGAATACAATGAGACCTGCCGCAGGGAAGTATTAAAATACAAGGATAGGTGGGATGATCTGACCAACCGGATGGGTTATTGGGTGGATTTAAAGCATCCCTACATTACTTTAGACAATAAATACATTGAAACACTATGGTGGATACTAAAACAACTCTATAAAAAAGAACTATTATATGAGAGTGTCAGCATCCAGCCTTACTCACCTGCTGCGGGAACAGGCCTTAGTTCTCATGAGCTGAACCAGCCTGGCACCTACAAGGATGTAAAAGATACCAGCTGCGTAGCGATGTTCAGAGCTGTGGAAAATGAAAAATCCCGGTTCCTATTTGATGCCGCAGGCGGGGGACAAGTTTTTTTCAT
>DATHGW010000298.1:0-2850 GCA_035317445.1 Puia sp. | reverse complement strand
GCTGGGACTGGATGAAACCCTGGGCCGTTTTCATTTTGGGCAGAGCATCAATATCCGCTATACGAAAACATCAGGACAAATGTCCAGCATACGTGACGCCATCGGCTATGCGCCATATAAGCCCATCTACGATCCGAATATCCTGGGAGGTTATTCGATTGTTTCGAATGTGGAAGATTTCAGCAATGTGCCCAACCCGATACAGGAAATTCATGTATCACACCCGGTAAATAGTGAATATGTCTTCTTCCCGCAGATGTTTGGCGAGGTCAACCTAATCAGGGGTCTTCGGTTCAGATCGCAGTTTTCTGGTGAAATTGGCGGCGGCAAGCAAACCAATTATCAGATTCCTTATACCGCATCCAATTACCTCACTTTTGCCCGACAGGCCAATCTGGGATATTATGATTATTCCTTTTACACTTTTGAAAATTATTTTTCTTACGACAAAACATTCAACAAGCACAATCTTTCCGCAACCGTGGGGATGAGCTACCAGAGTCCGGGAAATACGGCTAACCTGTATGCACAGGGTTCAAATATTCCCAATGACAATATCCAGAACATCAGTGTGGCCCCAACGCAAACAGTAACAGGTTCTGGTTACAACTCTGCCAGGGCTTCGGTGATTTCGTACTATGGAAGGATCATGTATGTATTCGACAATAAATATATTTTGTCGGGAAGTTTCCGGCGTGATGGCGCTTCTAATTTCGGCGCCAATAACCGCTATGGTAATTTTCCCGGCGTGGGAGCCGCCTGGCGGTTCACAGAAGAAAATTTCATGAAAAGCCTTCCTTTTGTTTCCGATGGAAAGGTGCGGGTGGGATGGGGCCGCACCGGGAACAATGGAATTCCTAATTTCCAGACCATCCCGTATTTGTTTGGTGGCAGCCCTACCGGTAACCTCGTCTACTCATTTGGTTCAACAGAAGCCTTTGTTCCGGGAATCACCATCAATTCCGTCGCCAATCCATTTTTGAAATGGGAACAGACAGACCAGACCGATGTGGGGTTAGACCTGAGCTTTTTGAACAATAGGCTTAGTGTGACCGCAGACTGGTACGACAGGAAAAGTAGCGGATTGCTGGTCTCCGTTCCGATCCCGGCAAGCACAGGCATCGGCAATACGGGTATACAGCCCAGTAAGACAGAGAATGCAGCCGATGCCGAAAACAAGGGAATCGAATTAACACTCGGTTATCACGACAACATCAACAGCGATTTCAATTTTAACGTCAGCGTCAATGGTGCGTGGAACAAAAACAATGTGCTGGGACTGGGCAGCCAGTTCACTGCTCCAATCAAGGCGGGTTCTTTTGACGAGCTGTCTACATTTACCTACACGGCCAAGGGAAGCCCGATAGGATCCTACTACGGATACCGTGTGGATCATGTGGCCAGAGATCAGGCTGAAATTGATGCCCTGAACCAGGAAGCCGCCAAAAAAACCGGCAATCCGTCTGCGGTATACCAGGCAGGATTGCTTCCCGGTGATTTTATTTTTAAAGATATCAATGGAAGCGGCATGGTATCCGACAGCGACCAGGTGGTTCTGGGTAACCCGATTCCAAAATTTGTGTATGGATTCAACGCAGGGATCAACTATAAGAATTTTGATTTTAACCTGGTGATCTCTGGCGTGGCGGGCTTAAAAATATTGAATGCCATGAAATTTACCACCCTCATGCAAGCCACGGGGCATAATGCCACTACGGGTATACTGAACCGTTGGAAAAATCCTGGTGATGTCGCTGCCGTTCCAAGAGCCGGTCAGAATGCGAATGCGAGTGGTAACCTGCGGGCCTCCGATTGGTGGCTTGAAAATGGGGATTACCTGCGCATCAGGAATTTAACCATCGGTTATTCCCTTAGCCGGCATGTGTTGCAGACATTGGGCGGGAATGTGTTTACCAGGATCAGGATCTACATCGCGGCACAAAACCTGTTGACCATAACCAAGTATTCGGGCTATGATCCGGAGGTCAGCACGCAGAACGGAGGGAATTATATTTTTACGAGAGGGATCGATGATGGCCAGTTACCGCAGCCCAGAACTTTCCTGGCCGGATTGCAATTGGGTTTTTAATGTCAGTCATTTCATCATTCAATTATATGATCATGAAAAAAATATTCAAACTTGTCTTTATCTTTTCGATCCTTGTTGCCTGGCTTAGCGGGTGCAAGAAATCCCTGCTCGAACTACAGAACCAGAGCCAGTATTCCTACAGCAATTATTTCAATAACAGCGATGCATTGAACCAGGCGACCGTCGCCACCTATGCTACCCTGTTACACCAGGGATTGTGGTCCCGTGAATACTATTTTATTTTCGATCTGCTGGGCTATGAGGCAAAAAAGACGACCAATATGCAGGGCGATCTCGCTCAACTAGCGGATTATAAATTCGGCACCAACCAGACCCAGATCGGTCAGCTCTGGGGATCTTTGTACCGGATGGTTTTCAGGGCCAATGTGGTCATTGACCGGGCCAACGCCTGGAATCCAACAGAAGCCGCGGACCAGGCGAAACTGAAGCAATATGTAGCCGAAGTAAAATTCCTGCGGGCGCTGTCTTATTTTAATGTCGTTTCGCTATGGGGAAAGGCGCCGCTGATCACGTCGTACGATAGTGTCGTGAACAACAACTATGCACCGAGGGCCTCCGTGGCAGAGCTTTGGGCTTTTGTTGAAAAAGACCTTGGCGATGCGATCACCGACCTGCCGGTTACTTATGACGCTTCGGCCCTTGGCAGGGCCACACAGGGTGCTGCGATCGCTTTGTTGGGCAAGGCTTATTTGTACCAGCAAAAATGGAGTGATGCACAAACACAATTCATCAAATTGACC
>DATHGW010000297.1:0-3102 GCA_035317445.1 Puia sp. | reverse complement strand
AAGATCCCTTTTCGTTTTGACTCCGCTTCCAGCTTTTTCTCATTGGTGATATCCAGTATGGTGGAAACAACAGAAAAGGGTTCTGTGTGTCCCTTCTCAAATAAAGGTTGCGAATTGCATATCACCGAGCGATATTGTCCCTCGCTGATTTCAAGGTTCAGCTCAATATTTGTTTGTGGTTCGCCTGTTGCAAGCGCTTTCATAAATGGGGCGTCGCGAAACGGCAGTGCGTTCCCATCTTCGTCGGTGGTTTTCCACAGGCTATAGAGCTTTTTGTTGTTGTAAATGGTTTCAAGGGTTGTGTCGAAGATCGCGGCAAGCTTTTGATTGGCTGAGATGACGGCTCCGTCCTTGTCCTGGAAGATGATCCCCACGTTCAGGTTCTCTACAATGGCCTGGTAGTTTTGTTCCGTGATGCTGACATATTTTTTTACCTGTTCTTCACAGGGAATGTCGTAGCCCAGACAAAGAAAGGTTTCGCCCGGCGTTTTACCATTCCGGAAACGGCTTATTTCCCATTTGACCCAGCGGTAATGGCCGTTTTTTATTCTTAACTCTATGGGGACGGTTGTGTGGTTGCGATCGGCGGTTTCAAGCGCGTTACTAAATGCTGCCTGATCAGCAGGATGAAGAAAATCTAAAAACTTCTTATTGATCAGCGCTTCAGATGTAAGATGAAGGTTTTTGAAAAAATGCGAGTTGGTAAAAGTCAACTGGCCGCACTTGTTGATCACCGCCAGGTAAAAAAGCTTTTGATTGCTCAGTGCACTCACCCATTCGGTGATATTGATACCATTATTTTTCATAGGCCATGTTTTCAGGTGGATTGAATAAGTTATGCCATTGCTGCAGAGATGGCTTCCGGTATCAAAAGGAAATCTGTTGACTTATCAAAGAAATGATCCGCGCCCAATTGTTTGCAGACATTCTTGTAATAGTCGCTCGCACTGTTGGTGATCATAAAAACAATGATGTCACGATTCTTTTCTTTAATGGCTCGCAATAATTCGATGCCGCTTCTGTCGGGAAGCTGAATATCCAGCAAGGCCATGTCAGGACTCATGCCTTCCAGCAGTTCAATCGCTTCCTTATAGGTGCCCGCATGAATAACAAACTGGATGTTTTGTATTTCTTCAAGGATCGGGATCATTCGCTCCAGGATCAGGATGGAGTCGTCCACGATCAGCAGCTTCTTTTTCTCGTTTTTCATAAGTCTGTTATATCTGTATCGCGAAGAAAGCCCATTTGGTGACAAAGAAAAATAGTCCGGAAGCTTCGATTGCTGTACATGGAACCCCCTGGTTCATGTAGTGGTTTCACTACCTATGGCCGTAATTCCTGCATTGGGTGGGATAAAGCATTTCAGAGCAGCGAGGAGATGATAGCCGGCGTCTTGTCAATTTCGCCAGACTTGTCAATAAAATAAGCTGAACCAAGGCGCTTGCATAAATTTCTGTAATATTCGTCAGCCTGATTGGTCAGCATGATCACCTTTATTTCCGCCATATTATTTTTAATGTACCGGAGCAGTTCAATGCCGCTTTTATCCGGGAGGTTGATGTCGAGGATGGCCAGATCCGGTTTGGTTTCTGATATCCTGGAAACAGCCATGGCATAACTATCGGCAATGATCACCTGTTGAATTTTTTCCAGGTTTTCAAGCATTTGGACCAGACGTTCGATAATGATCGCGGAGTCATCTACAATTAAAACGATTTTACCAGTTTGTGTCATGGGTTCAGTATCCATAAAGTTGCGACTCAGTACGCATATCGCCAATAGGCCGACAATGCACTTTTTTGTAGGCGCACCGAAAATATCATTGTAGTATAAAGACTACAACGATCACCCAAATGCAAGGAAGAATTGTTCAGATGAGTTTGTGTTCAATCGCGTAGAGCGTAAGGTCGGCGTTTGTCTTTAGGTTCATTTTGGTCATGATCCTGGACCGGTAAGTGCTTACCGTCGTTGCACTCAGGGATATCTGCTCTGCAATATCCGAGACCGACCTGCCTGCTGCCAGCAATTTCAATACTTCAAATTCGCGGTCCGACAGGTATTCGTGTGGTGATTTGTCTCCATCCTGATCCAGCGTATTGGCCAATTTTTCTGCAATGGAAGGCGTTATATATTTTTTGCCCAACATGACACGGTTAATGGCGTTGACCAGTTCTTCGGGCGCGGAATCCTTGGTAAGATAGCCCGATGCGCCGGCCTTCAACACCCTGATCGCGTATTGGTCTTCGGGATGAACGCTGAGGATCAGAATGGGTAGTTTCGGGTAGTTTTGCCGGAGTTGTTGCAATACATCCAGGCCACTTCTGCCGGGCATGGAAATGTCTGATATAACGATATCCCATTCCTCCAGCATCACCTTTTTCAGCAGGTCTTCTGCGTCGCCGACGTCTTCGACATGTGCGGAGGGGAATGCGTCGAGCAATATTTGTCTCAGTCCTCTGCGCACCACGGTATGGTCATCGGCAATTAAGATTCTTCGCATAAATATGAGGGTTATGTTGCCGTATGCTGACTTTTTGTTAGGAATCGGAACTTAAAACCTTATTTCAATGTACATTTTTTTTTATAAAATGCCTAATAAATCGCAGATGGTCAGGCCTTCACGAATTGAAATGGCTAGGTAGAAACCTTTATCTCTCTTTTGATTCTCCGCTCCATTCGTTTTATCTTTGAACGCTGAACCAAAACGGGATCGTATGTGCCTGAAACCGATCTGCATTATACTGCTGCTTTTTTCCTTGCAGAGCCGGATCATAGCCCAGCCACTCATGCAGAGTGTGGGCGCATCCGTTTCCATCATGCATACCCACGGCAGCTTTGACGGAGTCACCGAACCGCTTGATTTTGTACTGACCGACCTGACCTATTTTCCAAGAATAAATCTGGCCTCTGACGATCATTCATCATTTAGTCTTGGCTTACCCGTTAGCGTTGGGGTTGGGTTTGCCTCAGATTATACCTCAAAGGGGAAGGGTGTGTATTGGGCCTTCGATCTTCCGCTGGTGGCAGATTACAATTTGGGATGCAAATCCACTTCCGCCAATCACGAAAAATTCGGTGGTTATTTCGGCGCGGGGTTTGGCT
>DATHGW010000296.1:0-5691 GCA_035317445.1 Puia sp. | reverse complement strand
TTTTGACGTAGTTCCTTCTATTGGGCCTGCAGGTGAGAAGATTCCCTTCGTTGTTCATGCTTCTTCCATCAACATAACAGTGGTCGGAACTGCCTTTGCCATAAAATCATATCCGCAGGATGAGACGGTAGAGGCCACTTTATTAAGGGGCATGATAGAAGTCAGCAGGAAGGACAATCCAAACGGTCCAAAAGTTATTCTGAAGCCCAACGAAAAGCTCATTTTCAACAAACAGTTGGAAACATCCCAGCATACAGGTTCAGCTTCTGTACAGGATAGCCGGCAAACTTCGGCGGTACATGATATTTCAGTAACAGCAGTTTCAAAAAATATACCGGATAGTGAGAAAGTGGAGACGTCCTGGGTCTACAACAGGCTGGTCTTTAATGGAGATTCCTTCCAGGAACTGGCAGAAAAAATGGAACGTTGGTATAATATCAGGATCGTTTTTAAAAGCAATAATCATTTGCGCTATCGCTTTAAGGGAACCTTCGCGAATGAATCGATCCAGGAAGCTTTGAATGCATTGCAACTAACCGCAAAATTTTCATACAAAATAAACGACAATGAAATTGAAATATATGATAAGAAATAAGGTCAACAGCAGTTGACATAAGAAAGGGACTCCGCTGTAACGGAATCCCTGAAAGATCAAAACGGAAACCTTGACCAACTGCTGAGGCGGCGCGGGTTTCACATTCTTAATCACTAAAAGTAAAAATATGAAAAAATTACGACCTCCCCGAAGGAGGAGTAATCCCCGATTGCTCTTTAAATGTTTTGTCATCATGAAACTTTCCATTGTGTTAATTCTGGTTGCTGTGCTGGAGGTGAAAGCCGGGGCCTTTGCACAAGGCTCCATTACACTGAATATGCAACAGGTGGAAATTCAAAAAGTGCTGACCAGGATAGAAAAACAGGGTGAATTCCGCTTCCTGTACAATTATGACCTGGAATCATTAAAGAAAAAGGTAGACGTTAACTTTCAACAGTCTGCACTCAAAGATGCACTGGCCAAGCTCTTCGCGAATACCGACCTGACCTACAAAATCCTCGAGAATAACCTGGTCGTGGTGATGTCTAACAGCCTGGAAAAACAGGACATACGCATCACCGGTAAGGTTACAGGCATAAGTAATGAACCGCTGGCGGGGGTGTCCGTGCAGGTAAAAGGAGCCAGTACCGGAACGTCTACGAATAACAATGGTGAGTATGCGATTACTGCCGACGAAAATGCCATTTTGAAATTCTCCTATATCGGCTATGCCGATAAGGAAATAGAAGTAAAAAACCAGAATGTTGTCAATGTTCAGCTAAGTCCGGCCGAAAAGGCACTTGATCAGGTTGTGGTGGTGGGCTATGGCAGTCAGCGAAAAAAAGATCTCACGGGGGCGGTTTCAGTGGTTACAGCTGCGGATATTGCCAATCGTCCGATAGTAGATGCGGGCGAAGCCCTGCAAGGCAAGGCAGCGGGTGTAGAAGTTACCTCCAATTCAGGTAAACCGGGCGCCGGGCTCTCGATTCGCGTCAGGGGATCATCTTCCATAAGTGCAGGCAATGATCCGCTGTACATTATCGATGGCATTCCGACAACAGATATTTCGGCCTTCAATCCCAACGATATAGAGAGCATTTCCATTCTGAAAGATGCGGCCTCTGCTTCCATTTATGGTACCCGTGCCGCCAATGGCGTAGTGGTCATTACCACCAAAAAAGGCGTACCAGGCAAATCGACGATTAATTTCAGTACTTATTTTGGTACCACATCAGCTACCAAAAAATTATCTGTATTGAACGGAAAGCAGTACCAGGACTATGCCAATGAACAAAAGCAATCCGTCGTGATCACGGACTCCATGGTACAGGCAAATAATATCAACTGGCCCGACCAGGTATTTCAAAATGGAAGCCAACAGAATTATCAGTTGTCCATTGCCGGTGGAACCGAAAAATCGCAGCATTATATTTCGCTGAATTATACTGACCAAAAGGGTATTATCAAACCAGCTTCTTTTAACAGGCTAACAGGAAGGGTGAATATAACGGCTAAGGCTAACGATTGGCTGACACTGATCACCAGTACCGTCGTTTCCCGTTCGCATAATAATGATGTAACAGACAATGCAAGTGTAGCGAGAGGTGGTGTGGTATTGTCAGCTTTGGAAACCCCGCCCACAGTCCCTAAATACAATGCCGATGGAACAATCGGTGTGAATGTATTAACCGGATGGGACAATCCTTTGGGCGCCATCGTAGGCTCATACAACAAAACCGTGAATGACCGTTTGCTTTCGAACCTGGGAGCCGATGTAAAATTGTTCAAGGGCCTGGTATTCCAATCGCGTTTTGGAATCGACTATCAAAATAACCTGACGACTTCTTTCCTGGACCCTTTTCTTACGGTGAATGGAAGGAATACACACGGCCAGCAATACCAAACCAAGGCAAATGTGTTTACCTGGTTGAGTGAACAAACCCTGAATTACACCGCCACCTGGGGTAAAAACCATTTTTCGGTTTTAGCCGGTTGGACTGCTCAGGATGCACACACTGACCAGACAGGTATTTCAGGATCTTTTCTGGATACGATTTACCGGCATTTGCCCTGGGATCAAACGTATTTGCGGGATTCCATTAAAGGCCCGGGAACAAAATATATAGATGACTGGGCTTTGATCTCCTATTTAGGCAGAATTACCTATGATTTTGATGGCAAATATCTATTACAGGCAAATTTACGTTCAGATAATTCCTCCAAATTCGCTCCAGGAAACAGGACAGCAGTATTTCCTTCATTTTCCGCAGGATGGAGAATTTCCCAGGAAGACTTCATGCGCCCCGTTGCAGCCGTCAACGATTTAAAACTTCGTGTCGGCTGGGGACAGAATGGTAACCAGGAGGGCATCGGAAGCTTTGCTTATTTGCCGCTATCAAACATAGACCCCGTTTCAGGCGCGGTAACCGCGGCAACCATTGCGCCGCAAAGTTTAACGTGGGAAACCAGCACGCAAACAAACATCGGCGTCGATGCAAGTTTTTTGGATTATAGACTCAGCTTCTCAGGAGACTTTTATATCAAAAAAACAAAGAATGTCCTGTATAACGTGCAGTTGCCTTCCCAGTCGGGATTTTCAACTGCCCCGGTCAATGGAGCCAATATGCAAAATATCGGCGAAGAGTTTCTGATATCCAGTAAGAATATCGTGGGTAAGGATTTCAGGTGGAACACCGATTTTACTATTTCTTTTAACCAGAATAAAATAACCGCGCTGGTTGAGGGAATTACGTTCGTGAATGGATATGGCTCTGTTTATGCAAGAGGAAATTCCATTGCCTTGACGCAGGGATATGGGCTCGGGGAGTTTTACGGATATATTGCCAAAGGGGTCAATCCTTCAACTGGTCATGAAATGTACCTGACCAACGCTGATACCTTGTCCGATAACCCGGCACCTTCCGACCGAAAATTGCTCGGCAATGCCCAGCCGAAATTTGTATATGGAATGACCAATAACCTGTCCTACAAAAATTTCGATCTTACCATATTCATTCAGGGTTCATACGGAGGAAAAATATTTAACGCAGGCAGACTGGAGGCAGAAGCCATGGTTAACGCAGCAAACCAAAGTTCGGATGTGCTTCGCAGGTGGAGACAAAAAGGCGATATAACCGATATACCGGGAGTAAGCACGGATGCAACAACCAATAATTCCCTGATCTCTACGCGCTTTCTCGAAAATGGTTCCTATCTGAGGTTCAAGACCATTACCCTGGCGTACAGGTTCAGTCCAAAATTGATCAACAGATTAGGATTGGGGGCTGCTTCCATTTATGTATCCGGAAACAATTTGATCACCATTACCAAGTACAAGGGATTTGATCCCGAAGTGAATTCTTACGGAACAACAAACAATTCCACTGACGATAGAAATATTTCACTGGGTCTGGATGGCGGAGCGTATCCCCAATCAAAAATGTTTCTCGTGGGTTTGAATTTAAGTTTAAAATAAAGGTTGAATATAAAATTACCTGAAAATGAAAAATAATATAATTCACAAAAGCGCTTTCCTGGGCATATGTGCATCGTTAGTACTGGCTGGCTGTACCAAGCTTTTAGACAAACAACCTGTTACACAGACGGTAACAAAAACAGGCGACAACTTTGTTAGCGCTGCAGATGCAGAAAACCTGATACTGGGTGTTTACACTGCATATAAAGGTTATAGTAACGGAATAGAATTTAATGTGCTGGACAGGGTTGTAAATGGCGATGTCATCTCCGACAATTGTTATGCAGGCGGTGATAATCCGGATAATATTACCCTGGACTTGTTTAAAGCGAATCCATTGAATGGGAATATTTCCCGCGACTGGGCGGATGCCTATGCCATGATTGGTGTTGCCAACCTGGCCATCGCGCAGGTAGCAGCCAGCACAGATCCCGCATTAACCGCAGACCGCAAGAATCAGATTTTGGGAGAAGCCCGTTTTATGCGGGCATTTACTTATTTCGATTTGGCCCGTTTGTTTGGCAGAGTACCGATCGTGTTGATCCCGGCAGACCAGACCAATTCTGAAAAACTAATCAAATCCGTACTGGTTGCGCAATCTTCGGTGGATTCTGTCTATGATGCCATCCTCAATGATATGTGGTTCGCCAGATCAACTGTTCGCGATATCGGCGCAGACCCATCGAAATGGGCCATTTCCAAGGGCACGGTGAATGCCATGCTGGCCAAAATTTATGCAAGCAAACCGACGCCAAATTGGGATTCCGTTGCATATTATGCCGACCAGGTGATTCCGAACTATGCCCTGGTTAGCGATTTCAATTTCTTATGGGATAATAACCATAAGAACAACAGTGAAGCGATTTGGGAAATAAACTTTTTTGGATATGGCGCCAATGACGATATCGGAAACTGGGCCCCATCCATTTTTGTTGGCGGATCAACCGGCGCGTACGACGGAGGGGGATGGAAAAAATTCAATACGCCTTCAAATGACCTGATCAATACGTTCATTTCAGAAAATGATAATATCCGGCTAAACGCTTCTGTTACCTTTCTTGACATTACGGGTCAGTGGACAGATGCATATTGGGCATCGAATCATTACCCTTTCTTAACCAAGTACAATGATCCATCGAATGGCATCAATGATGTATATCTTATCCGCCTGGCAGATATTATGTTGTTAAGGGCAGAGGCATTCAATGAACTGGGGGATGTCACCAGTGCGGCGGGTCTGGTTGACCAGGTGAGAGCACGGGTCAGCCTGCCTCCAACTACCGCAGCCAACAAGGCTGACATGACACTGGCGATTGAAAAAGAAAGAAGATTGGAATTGGCCTTTGAAGGACACAGGTGGTTTGATCTGTTAAGAACCGGAAGGGCGATCGCTGTAATGAATGCGCAAACAGACGGCAATGGAATTAACCTGCACTACAATGTTCAGCCATATCAACTGCTATGGCCTATTCCACAAACGCAACTGGACTTAAACCCACTGTTAACCCAAAATCCGAGTTATTGATCGATTCTCAATAAGGCCAATGAAATATATTTATTTGAGCATCCTGCTCTGCCTCCCGGTGATGTTAATGTCGTGCAACAAAGCCAAAAGTATAAACGGCAGTAACAGCATCGCGGATGATTCTGCAAGACCAGGACTGCCGCTGAGTTACTGGAT
>DATHGW010000295.1:0-2367 GCA_035317445.1 Puia sp. | reverse complement strand
CCAATGTCTGCGCATGAGCCGATGTTGGAATGGCCTTTGACGGCTGCCAGCACAGAATCGGGATGCCAGTAAGCATTTGGTCTCGGATGATCGTGGATAGCGATCCTGATTCCGTATTGGCCTGCCAAGCTATCGACCATATCCCATTGATTTTTTCTTGGTTCTGCCGTGATATAACTTAATCCGAACTCTTTGGCTAGATCAAAAGCCTTGACCCATTCGGCCCTGTCTTTTGGAGATATTACACCCATGGCCACCATTTGTATGCCATGTGTCTGAAGCAGTTGCTTCACTTTAGCGCTGTTTTCAGCAGACATGCCCAATCCGAACTGGTCTTTTGAACCGGCAAACAAGGGCTGACCAAAAAACGCTTCAATGTTTTTGACGCCTGCACTGTCTACTTTCTTGATGGCTTCTTCAAACGTAAATACGCGGAATGTCCATAACTGAACGCCGATCTTCCAATTGAGCGTAACATCCGGTGCTTTCTTCGTGGAATCTTCTTGTTTTGGTTCTTCGGCTGGTTCTTTCGGCTGGCTGTTGCAACGTGCGAAGCCGAGCATGATGAAGGATAATAATAAAAAAGATGAGCTTAACTTTTTCATATTGCAAATTTTGTTTGATTGAAGAAATCGATGAGGGATTGAAGTTAAGTATTATTGATTCATTTATCCCTGCTCGCCCGTTTTTTTTAATCTCCCGATCAAAGCATTCAATTTGATGATATTTTTACAGCATGAAGTATGTCTTGTTGTTCGTCCTGGGATTTTACCTGTATCATTCCTCCTTTTCACAAAACCGGAGAGAAGACATTTATTCTGCATTCGTTTTGTATCCGCAGCGTGAAGCACTCCGCCAGGACCTGAAGGAAAGGGTGATCGGACATACCTTTTTATTAGCGCTGGACAGCAATTCAGAAAATAAATATGAATCAGCATGCTCGTCCATAGCCCAATTCCTGCTGGTTGGTCAGGATGTTGAACTTGGATTCCAAAAACTGTTCTCATCGTATGATTCCCTGCAATACGATACCAGGCGGGCCTTCCTTGAAGCAGTCTATGCGGTCTATCCCCAAAAATATTCCTCACAAATAAAATCGCTGCTGGAGAAAGAAACCAACCCGAAGTTGTTTTCCATGTGTGCTGTGTACTTGTATCGGATTGATCCTTCCGTGAACCAACACAACATGCTTAAGCGGAGGATCGCAGAACAATTTCCATGTTACGATACCGTGACAGTGTTGAATGAACTGTCAAAATACCTTACCCATGTTGCGGTTGCCAGAAAATCGAGGATCCCGGACATTGTGCAATTGTTCAGACATCAAAAAATAACAGGCCAAAAAATTATTTATTCTTTTCAACGCTGGAACAGGGATTATCCCGGACTGGCCATTGTGCAACTGGCCGATGGGCGTTTCGCCAGGAAGGCTGACGGCAGGTTATTGGTTTTTCAACAACTGGCGAGATCGGGAGCAGACCTGCCATATTTTATTACAGACGGAAGTACTCCGCAGGGCATTTTCAGCATCCAGGGACTTGATGTAGCGCATAATTTATTTATCGGTCCGACACCCAATATTCAAATGATCATGCCCTTTGAAGACAGCTGGGAAAAATATTTTCTTGAACATGGAAATGAAACACACGATAGCCTGCGGAGCTACCTGCACTTATTACCCGAAGGATGGCGCCATTATCAACCCATGATGGAGGCCTGGTTCGCCGGTAAGACCGGAAGAACGGAGATCATTGCGCATGGCACGGCCATCGATCCGGCATATTTCAGGGATAAGCCATATTATCCGCTCACACCCACACTGGGATGCCTATGCGCTAAAGAAATCTGGAACAACACGACGGGCCATTTGCTGGTCAGTGAACAGTTTGGCCTGGTATCTGCTTTTAAATCATCGCCTGGTGACCAGGGATATCTGTATGTCATCAATGTGGACGATCAGCAAAAGCCCGTTAGCAGGATGGAGGTTGACAACTGGGTGAAAGCCTTTGAAAAGAAAAAATAACTGCAGGTGCAAAGCGCTACTTTTTCCAGCGACCCCTGAGATCTGGATTTTTTCTGTTGAATGCATCATAATATTTATCCAATAAAACAGCGAGTTCCCATCGCCTGATGGGTCTTGACGGATCAAAATCAGCCAGCCCGAGCGAATCCCAGATGCGTTGGCATTTTATTTCGTCATCTTCTTCTATTTGCAGGCCTTTGCTTTTCACCGATGATTCCATATGGCTGGAAACAATCGAACAGGCATCGTCAATGCTGATCACCGTATCTGCAAGCGCCCATACTGTTGCCGGATCAAATGCCTGTATATCTCTTAAGAATTCCCGGCCAACGGAGCTGTCGGGA
>DATHGW010000294.1:0-2095 GCA_035317445.1 Puia sp. | reverse complement strand
GCAAACCAGTAACGGCTATTTGTTTGAACAGGTGCTTGAAAAGGCGTCGCGGTGGGGCAGTCCGGATAACCTGATGTTTGTTGTCGGAGCCACGCAATCAGCGATGCTTAAGCGTATTCGCTTACTCACGCCTAAGCATTTTTACTTAGTACCTGGAATTGGCGTCCAGGGTGGCGACCTGGCTGTGATTTCCAAAGAGGCATTGACGCCGGACGCGGGCTTACTCGTAAATGCCAGCCGGTCAATTATATATGCGTCCGACAGCCAGGATTTTGCGGGGGCTGCTGCCCGGGCCGCTGAAGGGTATTGCGAAGAAATGAAGAAATACCTGCACTGATTGTCGTTTATGCATGCTGGTTGTTGATGATCGTCAAGTTCCCCTGCTTCACCATTTTTTAATGCGCAATAAATTCAGATCGGAACTTTTATTGACTATTTTGTTTTCCAAATAACCCCAAACCACATGAAATTAACAGGCCTGCTGCTATTTGTGACGCTTTTGTCTTTGACCGTCGCAGCTCAAAATGATTATGCTCCCGGATTTGTCGTTAAACCCAACAAGGATACCCTCAGGGGATACTTGCAGAAATCTCTTGAAGAAGAGTTCTCCCAAAAAGTTATTTTTAAAACCGATGTCAATGCATCCGTGCAAACATTTTCGCCCGCCGATCTTTTGGGTTTTGGCTTCGACAATAATGTGTATAAGTCGCTTTCTTATCAAAATATTGCTGAGGATGTTCCGGTATGGGAAACCAGTTTTGTTAAGCAACTGGTCAGGGGCCAATACGATTTATATACTTTATTGAAAAAGGAAAGACGTTTCTATATTATCAAAAAGGATACTGTTACGTATTTTCTATATAGTACTGTTTACAGCTCCGGCGGTGAATATCAGCAACAAGGAAATTATTCCAGTCGGTTGGTCTTATTACAAAGGGAATGTGAAAAATTAAATGCAAACCCGCAAGCGGCTGGATTTGGTCAGAAAGAGATGTCAAGGTTTATATTTGAGCTCGACAATTGTGTTGCCCCGGGATCGGCGCAGACCCTATACCATCCTGCTAAATTGGTTTCTGAGCTGTTTATTTTTGCGGGAGGGCTTCCGTTGGGCAACAATGGTCAATTGACCGTGGAGGGTCAATGGAGGTTTTCCTCTCCTTCCCTCAACAAGAAGACATTTTTAAATATTGGCATTCGTTATTCATATACCACGACCTCATATACGCCAGATCCAACTTATTATGGCCTCACATTTCCAACACAATTGCAAAACCATGAGATCATCAGTGTTCCGCTGACGATCCAGTACAACTTTTTCAATGGAACCGTGAGACCATATATATATGCGGGATTTTCCGGGTCATACCTTTACGAAACCACAGGTGGAGAACATTCCAATGACGCTGGGTTTCAAAAAAGTTTTGGATTTTCGCTGGTGGCCGGAGGCGGTATCGAGGTGAGGGTGGTCAAAAGATTATTTGTAAAGGCCGATTACCACTATGAATTGCTTTCGCAGTACCCGGCAATTGGAATTGCGTACCAGATTAAATAACGGGCCTTTTAAATTAGAAATGCTTTAATATTTCATAGAAATTGTAGACATCTTCAAAGGAATTGTAAAGTGGGGCAGGGGCTACCCGGATGACACCCGGTTCCCGGTAATCAACCACGATGCCTGCTTCTATTATTTTTTGATGGATTTCTTTTCCTTTTTCTTCGAAGTACAGCGACAATTGAGCGCCTCTTTGCATGGGATCGACAGGACTGATCACCTGGAGACGGATGCCCGGAACCTGGCTCAACAGAAATTCCAGGTAGCCGGTAAGCGCCATGCTTTTTTTCCTTAAGTCATGCATACTTGTTTGACCAAATAATTCAAGAGAGGCTTTTAGTCCAACCATATTGAAAACCTGGGCTGTGCTGATATTCCAGCCGCTGGCGTCAGGTTTGGGTATAAAGCCCTTCTCCATATTGAACCGGGTCTTTTCATCATTTCCCCACCAGCCGCCCAGACGCAGCTGATCCTTATCCCGGCTGTACCGGTCATGTATGTATGCGCCGCCCGCTGCACCTGGACCCGCATTCAGGTATTTAT
>DATHGW010000293.1:0-4797 GCA_035317445.1 Puia sp. | reverse complement strand
GAAATTGCTCGAAAATAAGACTGCACATTTCTGATTTGATGAAATCGCGCACATAAGGAAAGGACAACACCCTCCTGTTGTCACAATAGATGGGACTTTTCCAGCCAGATGCCCAGGTAAACGGCTGTTTTGCATTCAGTCTGACGGCCTGAACCTGCAGGAGTTTTTCTGCTACGGCTTTTTCATTGGTCATAGGGCGAAGATAGCGACAAAATGTATCTCGCCTAAGGCGAGACGGATGAATCTTGTATCTTAGCGTATACCCCGATGTACATTAAGATCTACTTTAACGACAAGCCCCTTTTTCTTTGTGATGCGTTCAACGAAGAGATCAACGCCTATGCGCATCATGACGATGCTGTTTTTATTGATGAGTTTTCATCAGCGGCACTAAATTCAATGATCCATGAAATGCGGACCGAAAAAGTGCATGCTGGAATTTTTTACCACGGGAACCTGGCCGATCTCAGAAAGGCTTTCTGGAAAAAATTTACCCTGGTGCAGGCGGGGGGTGGGCTGGTATTCAATGAAGAAAAAAAAGTACTTTTCATATTCCGGCGGGCAAAATGGGATCTGCCAAAGGGAAAGCTCGACAAGGGGGAGACCATTGAGGCATGCGCACTGCGTGAAGTGAAGGAGGAAACCGGGTTAAAAAAACTTCAGCTGAAAAATTTCCTTCTCCATACTTATCATACCTACGATGAGAATGGCAAGCACCTTCTCAAAGAAACTTCGTGGTATGCGATGCAGGCGGCTGCGGGTCAGCAATTGTCAGCACAGGCCGAAGAGCAGATCACCGAAATCAGGTGGGTGAATGAAAAAGAAATTCCTGCCCTGCGCAAAAACACCTACCCCGCGATTGTAGATGTGTTGCGGGCTGGCGGCCTCGTACAAGAATAATGCTTATTTGCGTTTCAAAATGGCAACAGTCAGCCTGCTTATGCAGACGAGTTTTCCGGCTTCATCGATGATCCGGATATCCCAAACATGAGTTGAATTTCCAAGGTGCACGGGCCTGGCGGTCCCGGTAACAAAACCTTCCATTGCGCTGCGGATATGGTTGGCGTTGATCTCCAAACCAACGCAAAAATATTTTTCGGAATCAATGACCATGGCAGATGCGATACTGCCAATGGTTTCTGCCAGGGTAACGGAGGCGCCTCCGTGGAGAAGTCCGTACGCCTGTTTGGTCCGGTGGTCAACCGGCATTGTTCCCTTCAGATAGTCTTCTCCGAGTTCGGTCAGCTCAATGCCAATATACTCATTCATGGTATTGGAAGCAAAAGATTGCATTTTGCCGATGGTCAGCGATGGATCAAACCAGATCGACATGGTTCAGGATTTGTTTTTTAGGTAAGCCGCGACAACATCAGGCAAGAACTGCAGTACATTCCCTCCATTGCGCAAAACATCCCGGACCAGGGTGGAGGCAACAGAAGTGTATTGAGGAAGGCAGGTCAGGAAAACGGTTTCAATATTATGATCTAGGCTGCGGTTCATGTCTGCAATGGCTTTCTCATATTCAAAATCGTTCACATAACGTATGACCCTGACGATAAAATTGGCTTTTACTTTCTGGCAGCAGGTAATAGTAAGTCCTTCGTAAATGACAGAATCCACTTTGGGCTCATCTTTATAGATCTCTTTGACCCATCGCAGACGCAGTTCGTCAGGGAACATGGGCTCTTTGTTGACATTGCGCCCGATCCCGATAATTAGCTTGTCGAATAAGGGCAAAGCCCGGTGGATGATGTCTAAATGCCCAATGGTTATGGGATCGAAGGTTCCCGGAAAAAGTGCAATACGTTGCATGAAAAAGATGGATTTTGGTGTACAGGAGACTAACGGTTCGACGTATCCTTAGTTTTGATCTGTCTTTCCTCCGGCCAGCAGGTATAATACAGCCATCCGCACGGCCACTCCGTTCTCGACCTGTTGCAAGATAATGGATTGTTTACTGTCGGCCGCATCACTATCCAATTCCACTCCACGGTTGATTGGCCCCGGATGCATGATGACGATTTCTTTTTTGAGACTGTCCAGCAATTTTTTGTTAATCCCATAGGCAAGGCTGTATTCCCGCAGCGAAGAGAAAAGAACCTGATTTTGTCTTTCCAGTTGTATCCGCAATACATTGGCGACATCGCACCATTCGAGTGCCTTTTTTAAATTGTATTCAACATTGATGTCGAACGCTTCCTTGATATATTTTGGGATGAGGGTGGGAGGGCCTGCGACCAGCACTTCCGCCCCCATTTTTTTGAGCAGATAGATATTGCTGAGGGCCACACGCGAATGCATGATGTCGCCGATGATCGCCACTTTCCTTCCCGCCAGGCTGCCTAGTTTTTCGCGGATGGAAAAAGCGTCCAACAGGGCCTGGGTGGGGTGCTCATTGATCCCATCCCCCGCATTGACAATTGCGGCCTGGATGTGTTTTGCAAGAAAATGTGGCGCGCCGCTTGCTCCATGACGCATCACGACCATGTCCACTTTCATGGACAGGATATTGTTGACCGTGTCTAAAAGCGACTCGCCTTTGGAAACAGATGAGCCCGAAGCAGTAAAATTAATGGTATCCGCAGAAAGCCTTTTCTCCGCCAGTTCGAAGGATATCCTGGTGCGGGTAGAGTTTTCAAAAAAAAGATTGACAATCGTTACGTCCCGCAATGTCGGGACCTTCTTAATGGGACTTTGTAAAACTTCTTTGAATTGGCTGGCCGTGTCTAAAATAAGCTGAATGTCGGATGGCTGGAGGTCTCTAATGCCAAGAAGGTGTTTGGTACTTAGTTGCATTAAAGGGCGAAATTAGGATAAAAAGTTAATTTCAAAAAAAGAGAGTTCTTATTCAATCAAAGCGACTTCTTCTTTTCCATCTTTTTCCTTCCAAAATACTTTCACTCTTTGCGTAATAATGGAATCGATGGATTTACCTATATAGTCAGCCTGGATAGGTAATTGTCTGCTGAATCTTCTGTCGATCAACACGCACAATTCAACTTTAGCGGGTCTGCCAAATCCAAGAAGGGCATCCAGGGCTGCGCGGATGGTTCTGCCGGTGTACAGCACATCATCTATCAGGATCACATTTTTTGCTTCAATGCTGAACGGAATATCTGTCTGGTTCAGAGTATGAAGTCCCTGTCTCACATCGTCACGGTAAAAAGTAATATCCAGTTTACCGTAAAAAATTTTATCATTCCCCAGCTGTTTCCTGATCTGAGCGGCCATGCGGTCGGAAAAATAAATCCCCCTCGGCTGAATGCCGATCAACACGGTATTGTCCAGGTCAAGATGATTTTCCAGGACCTGGTGGCTTAAGCGCTGAATGGTGATGTTTAGCTGTTGCTCGTTGAGGATCGTCTTCAAGAAGAAATTTTGATAAAAATAGGAAAGAACCTTGATTTATCCGGTTTTCCGTATCATGGCTCGCTTAAGAACGGGTATTCGTAACTGGTTGCCGGATGAAAGGTTTCCTTAATGGTCCTGGCGCTGAGCCAACGATACAAATTTAAAATAGAGCCTGCTTTGTCATTGGTGCCCGACGCCCTTGCGCCGCCAAAGGGTTGTTGTCCAACGACCGCACCCGTGGGTTTATCGTTGATGTAGAAGTTTCCTGCCGCGTGCCGCAGCCTCTCAGTGGCAAGCTCAACCGCTGCACGGTCCTGCGCGATGATGGAACCGGTCAGGGCATAGGGTGAAGTAGTATCTACCAGGTCCAGTGTTTTTTCAAACTGAGCGGCATTATATATGTATACGGTCAGCACCGGTCCGAATATTTCTTCGCACATGGTCACATAACGCGGATCCTTAGCCTCAATGACCGTGGGCTGAATAAAATACCCTTTCGTTTTATCGCATTTTCCCCCAACCCATATGTCCGCCCGTTTATCTTTTTTTGCATTGTCGATATACAATTTGATCTTGTCAAAACTTTTTTCGTCGATGACCGCATTGATAAAGTTGGTAAAATCTTCTACGGAACCCATTTTCAGGCTCTTCACTGCCGCCACCAGTTTCTTTTTTATTGTTTCGGCTATATTAGATGGCAAGTAAGCCCTGGATGCAGCCGAACACTTTTGCCCCTGAAACTCAAAAGCACCTCTCAGCAGGGCGGTAACGACAGTATCCGGATCGGCTGACGGATGAGCGAGGACAAAGTCCTTTCCGCCTGTTTCACCTACAATGCGTGGATAGGATTTATAGTGGCCGATATGATCACCAATCGCCTTCCAGATGCTATTGAAAACGCCGCTTGATCCGGTAAAATGTACGCCGCCAAAATCCCGGTGGCTTAAACATACTTTACCCAGGGTAGGGCCATCCACATAGATCAGGTTGATGACACCATCAGGTAGTCCGGCCTCTTTTAGTATGCTCATGAACATCTGGGCACTGAAAACCTGCGTATTGGCGGGTTTCCATACCACGGTATTGCCACACATGGCGGCCGAGCTCGGCAGGTTACCGCCGATGGCCGTAAAATTAAATGGCGTGATCGCCAGTACGAATCCCTCGAGCGGACGATATTCCAAACGGTTATGTACACCCGGTCCGCTGATCGGTTGTTGCCGGTAAATTTCACTTAGAAAATGAACATTGAATCGAAGAAAATCAATGATTTCGCAGGCGCTGTCAATTTCAGCCTGGTTGACGTTTTTGCTTTGGCAAAGCATGGTCGTGCCGTTCATGAAGGGACGGTACTTTGTTGAGATCAGGTCAGCGGCTTTCAGAAAAATATTCGCTCTGTTTTCCCAGCTCAGGGCAGCCCATCCTTCCTTTGCCTTTAACGCAGCA
>DATHGW010000292.1:0-2992 GCA_035317445.1 Puia sp. | reverse complement strand
GTGGTCATGGGGTTGCTTTACGGAGGAGGAGATTTTACGAAGTCACTGGAAATTGCCACACGTTGCGGCCAGGACGCGGATTGTAACCCCTCTACGGTGGGTGGCATACTGGGAACGGTGCTTGGGTATAATAAAATTCCCGCTTATTGGAAGATGGGTTTGAAGGAAGCGGAAGGCATCGATTTCAAATACACGACCATGTCACTTAATAACGTGTATGAGATCGGGTTCAGCCATGCGTTAAAAAATATTGTACGGAATGGTGGCAAAGTGGATCAGGACAAGATCAGCATCAGGCTGCAATCGCCCCTCCCGGTAAAATGGGAAAAGAGTTTCGAGGGTCATTATCCTGTGGCAAAAATTCCGGTGCAATGGTCTGACAATAAAACTGAAATCGATTTCGATTTTGAAGGAATCGGATTTGTGTTGAAAGGCGATGCTTCTGAATGGGGAAGCGAGTCGGATTATGTTTTCGATACCGAATTGTATATAGATGGTCAATTGGTTGAACGCCCGAAGCTGCCCGTTAACTACACGACACGCCGCTACGAACTTTGCTGGAAATACCAACTACCAAAAGCCAAACACCAGGTTCGGTTCAGGATCCTGAATCCATCCGAATCGCACCGGATCAATTTGGGTGAAGCCATTATTTATTCTGATCACCTGGTGGATGGGTTGGGAGCGAACCGCAAGCCGTGATATTATTTAAATTTCTTAAATATGTTCATCATAGAAAGCTATTCCGTTGCCGTATTGTTTTGCATCGTGACCATGATCTGCTGGGGATCCTGGGCCAATACCCAGAAGCTGGCCGGCAGGACCTGGCGGTTTGAATTATTTTATTGGGATTATGTGCTGGGGATTGTCATTTTTTCCCTGCTGAGTGCATACACTTTCGGAAGCATCGGGGAAAAGGGGAGGAGTTTTGCGGCAGATCTGTCGCAGGCCAGCACCGCCAATATCATCAGTGCTTTGATTGGCGGTATTGTTTTCAATGCGGCCAATATTCTTTTTTCGGCGGCAATTTCCATTGCAGGCATCGCGGTGGCCTTTCCAATAAGCATCGGGCTGGCCCTTGTCTTAGGGGTGCTGCTCAATTATTTTGCAGAAAGCAAGGGCAACCCGATATTCATTTTTATTGGGGTCGCCTTGGTCATGGTAGCCATTTTGCTCAATGCAAAAGCTTATAAAAAAGCAAGTGCAGGTAAAACGACAGTTTCGGGTAAGGGTATCACACTCTGTGTGCTGGCTGGAATACTGATGTCTTTTTTTTACCGTTTCATTGCGGCGGCCATGGACCTGAAAAATTTCGAGTATCCGGCTGCCGGTAAGATGACGCCATATACCGCCGTATTTGTTTTTTCACTGGGTATCCTCCTGAGCAATTTTCTTTTCAATACCATCCTCATGAAAAAGCCTTTCGACGGCCCGCCAGTGAGTTATTCGGACTATTTTAAGGGCGGACTTCGTATACACGCAGTAGGTATATTGGGAGGATTGATCTGGGGATTGGGCAATTCATTCAATCTCATCGCGGCCGGAAAAGCCGGCCCGGCCATTTCTTACGGCTTAGGACAAGGCGCTACCCTGGTTGCTGCATTGTGGGGAGTTTTTGTTTGGAAGGAATTCAAACATGCACCCAGACAAACCCATGTGCTCATCGCGTGGATGTTTTTATTTTTCGTTGCGGGATTGGGGATGGTGATTTATGCCGGCATATAATCGGCCTTGTCATTTCGATCCGCCGAAGGCGGAGAGAAATCGATCACGCAGTGACTTGCTTTCTTTCTCCGCTGATTCCTCCGCCCCGCTACGCGGGGGTCGGAATGACAGTTTAACACAGCATCCATACGAATTGCATTATTTTTGCCAGGAGTCATGAAAAAATTAGACTGGTACATACTGAAAAAATTTCTCGTCACTTTCTTATTCACTATCCTGGTGATCACGGTCATTGCGGTGGTGATTGACACCAGCGAAAAAGCAGAAGATTTTGTGAAGTCGGGCCTGACGAGCTGGCAAATTGTGACGCACTATTTTATCGGCTTTGTACCCTTCATCATGTCCATGATTTTCCCGCTCATGGTTTTTATCGCCGTGATCTATTTCAGTTCAAAAATGGCAGGGCAGTCTGAATTCATTGCGATCCTTGCCGGAGGTGTTCGTTATAACCGGATGCTGAGGCCCTACCTGGTCGGAGCGATTTTCCTCAGTGTTATCTTTTGGCTGGCCAGCCAGTACTGGGTGCCCAAAGCCAATGAAATCCGAACCGATTTCCAGGTGACGTATGTCGACAAGAACAGTTCTTATAACAGCAATCCGTTCCGGAACAATAATTATTATTTAAGGGTCGATTCCGTTACCTATGTGGGTATGCGCTATTATGATACGACCAACAAATCTGCCAATAATTTTTTCCTTTCCAAGGTCAAAGACAATAAAATTTATTATAACCTCCGTGCTGAATCCATCAAATGGGATACCGCAAAAAAAAACTGGAAACTTGAAAATGTTATCGAACGTAAGCTCGATGGTTTGAATGAGTCGGCCAAACGGATTGCTTCGATGAACATGAACCTGAATGTAAAACCCAGTGAACTGCGCAGGGACGACTATCTGAAGGACAAGCTTACCACCCCCGAATTGAAGGATTTCATCCGGATGGAAGAGATCCGGGGATCGGAAGGGCTCAACACCTACAAAGAAGAACGTTATCACCGCGATGCGACGCCCTTTTCCATTATCATCATGACATTGATCGGCGCCATCATCTCAACCAGGAGAATACGCGGGGGCAGTGGTGTTCAACTGGCTATCGGTCTGATCATGGCCTCTTTATTTGTAGTGATGGATAAATTTTCCGTCACCTTCTCGGTCAAAGGCAATTTTTCACCGGTCGTTGCTGCATGGCTTCCCAATATGATCTTTAGCGTAGTGGCGTTGTGGTTATATTGGCGAACGCCCAAATAAAGTTGGGGTAAATCATTTG
>DATHGW010000291.1:0-3526 GCA_035317445.1 Puia sp. | reverse complement strand
CCTTGTTTTTTTCACCACCGAGATCATTCCTTCCCGCGTTAAGCCAACGGTCAACAGCACGCTCTATATTGATGAGGGCGACACCGTCAGCTTCAGGGTGCAATGCGAGACAGGGAGTTTCCCGATAGAAAGTATAGCGTTTTTTTCGAGCCAGCCCGTCAAGAATGCGAAACTGGTGAGGCAATGCGACGATGATTTTGTGTGGTCACCCTCCTTCGACTTTGTCAAAGAGAGTGATTCGAGCCACATGAAACCCGTCTTCCTGAGTTTTGTCGGCACCACTAAATTTTTTACAAAAGACACTGCGGTAGTAAGGATCTATGTGCGGGATGCACTGGATTATCCCGCGGCGCGGAGAGAATATGACCGGGTGGTGCAGGTCTATTCAAAATACGTCCTGCAATTGAAATATTCTTTTGTTCAGCTGGATAAGTCCGTTAAACATTCCCGGAACACGCGTTCGGGGTTTGACCTGACCACGGCATCGACTGCGCTTGGTGGAACAGTTCTGGCCACTTCCAGCGCCGTGGGCACACAAAACGTGGGTAAAGTGCTGCCCGGCGTCGGCGTAGCCCTCGTACCCGTAAAAGAAACGGTAGCGCCACCCAAAAGCTATGAGCAGAACGCGGCTTCGCTTGTCAGGGGCGCCATTAAGAGAATGCAATACACGCTGACAGACAATAGCATAGTCAGCGAAAGGGATCTCGAGATTGTCAGAAAGACCAATAAATTAAAAGATGAACTGAAGCAGACGCAGCTTCAGCTGATCGACATCCCGATCGACGAAACAAACAATATGACGGAGCAGGAGCTGAATGAATATTTCAACAGTCCCAAGGTTAATAAGAAATACAGGTTGAAAAAAGGAACCAAGCCTGGCAAGTAGGCGTGCTGCATCTGCCCGCTAAGTATATCCCAGTATTTTCATCATGCTCTGCGCGGTTTGCTCCTTCGCATATACCCAATCCGTTAGTTTGCCATTTTTGTCGTAACCAACGATGATGTGTTTGGGAGACGGAATAAGGCAATGTTTGATTCCGCCATAGCCGCTGATCTGGTCCTGGTAAGCGCCGGTATGAAAAAATCCCAGGTACAGGGGTTCCCCGTTATTGAGTTTGGGCAAAAAGACTTCATTGATGTGCTCCTCGGAATCATAATAGTCATGACTGTCGCAGGTAATTCCACCCAGCACCACACGCTGGTATTCCACATCCCATTTGTTGATCGGCATCATCAAAAATCTTTCGCCGATACCCCAGGTGTCGGGAAGCGTGGTAATAAATGAGGAATCGATCATATACCAGATCTCACGGTCATTCTGCATTTTCTGTCCGATCACACTGTAAATATGCGCCATGCTCTCCCCTACTGTGTAACTGCCAAATTCTGTGAAGATATGCGGCATGGGCACATGGTTGCGTTTGCAGGCTTTTTTGATATTGCCTACGATTTCATTGATCATGAATTGATAATCGTATTCAAAACCCAGAGAATGTTTTATTGGAAATCCGCCGCCGATATTGATGGAGTCGAGTTCGGGACAGATCTTTTTCAACTGGCAATACAGGTTGATCACTTTATTCAGCTCACTCCAGTAATAAATATCATCCTTGATCCCTTTGTTCAGGAAAATATGCAGCATCTTCAACTGGAAACGGTCTTCATTGCCTTCAATTTTATCTACGTAAAATTCCAATACATCCCTCGGCCTGAAACCCAGTCTGGACGTATAAAAAGGGAAGGTCGGCTCTTCTTCCGCCGCCACCCGGATGCCCAGTTTGAAAGGCACTTTTACGGATTTCTTATACTGTTGCAATTCATCCTTATTGTCCAGGATGGGGATCACATTCTTAAAACCCGAATTGAGGAGTGAGGCGATGCGGCTCGTATAAGGTTTCTGTTTAAATCCATTGCAGATGATATACGTATCCTTGCTGATCTTCTTCCTTGCGTACAATTTTTTGATGATCTCAATATCGTAGGCATAAGAGGTTTCCAGGTGAATGTCGTGGTTGAGCGCCTCTTCAACGATGAAAGAAAAATGGGAACTCTTGGTGCAATAACAATAAAAATATTTGCCTTCATACCGGTGACGCTTGATCGCACTAGCAAACATTTTCTTCGCTTTGCGGATCTGCATCCCGATTTTGGGCAGGTACGACAGCTTCAGCGGGGTGCCATATTTATCGATCAGGGATTTAAGGTCCACCCCATTGTACTGAAGATAATTATCTTTTAAATCAAACCCTTCCTGGGGGAAATTGAAGGTCTGTTTCACCAGGTCGGTGTACGTATTGTTCATCGGATGCTGTTCCAGCGTAGTAAGAATTTAATGGTTAGGAAATGGTCGCAATCGTTTAAAACAGGTACAAAAGTAATTTTTTGCACAGATCAGCAAAATAAAAAACCGGGTGGTCGTAGGCGACACCCGGATATGTAAAGATAACTTCCATCCTGCTTATTTAACTGAATCAACCAGTTGTTTGAACGTTTCCGGTTCATTCATGGCCAGGTCAGCGAGCACTTTGCGGTCGAGCGTAATGCTCTTGGTATTGAGTTTGTGAATGAATTCCGAGTAAGTAATGCCCTCTGCCCGGACTGCCGCATTGATACGGGCAATCCACAAAGTGCGGTATTCTCTCTTTTTCAATTTACGGCCGGAAAAACGATAGGTCAATCCCTTTTCCAGTACGTTTTTGGCAACGGTGTATACATTTTTGCGTTTACCGTAAAAACCTTTGGCTTGTTTTAAGATGCGTTTTCTGCGTGCTTTGGAGGCAACTGCATTTACTGAACGTGGCATATAATAAGTTTTGAAAATGAATAATGAATGTACAGACCCTTTACCTCAAGCGCAATAAGCGTTTGACGAAATCGGTATTGGCAGCACTTACAAAGCCCTTCTTGCCCATGTTGCGTTTGCGTTTTTTCGATTTCTTGGTTAAAATATGGCGTTTGAACGCTTTTTGGAAGCTGATTTTCCCAGTGCCGGTGACTTTAAACCGCTTTTTTGCACTGGAATTGGTCTTAACCTTCGGCATGACTTATCCTGTTTATGGATTACACCCTGCTGGCGGATCTCACCGGAGACCACTTATGGAGCCTTGTGGGTAAAGTAAAATGGAGCGCAAAGGTAGGGTTTTTTATTTAATTCTTCTTCCCTTCCACCATCGGGACAAAAGAAAAGGTATCGAACACCTCTTCTTCCAATATGTCCCCCTGTCCCCTGGTGATGCGGAGCATGCGCTGCACTTTCCCCTCCCCCACCGGGATCACCATTTTACCGCCGGGTTTCAACTGGGCAATCAATTTCGCGGGCACGGAGGGCGCCGCGGCGGTGACCAGTATCTTGTCAAACGGGGCGAAGGTAGGAAGGCCTTCGTACCCATCTCCATAAAAAAACCTCATGCCGGGGTATTTCTTCAGGTAGGTAAAGAGCTTATTGGTCTCAAAAAGTTTTTTCTGGCGTTCAATGGTATACACCTGGGCACCCAGTTCAGCCAGTACAGATGCCTGGTAGGCGCTG
>DATHGW010000290.1:0-2306 GCA_035317445.1 Puia sp. | reverse complement strand
TTTCGCTTGAGCACTATGGAGGGGGTCGCATGCAGGGGCTGAATTGCATCCGGCGTCGCTTTCTTGTCCTTCGCCTGCGTGGAGGCCGAATCGGGTGTTTGTTCAACCCGTTGCTTTTCATTGCCGGGCGACTGGCAGGCGATGCCAAAAAATGACAGTAAGGCTATGGATAAGAACAACTTATTTGAGCACATTTTTTCTGCGAAGGTAAAAGTCCCGGGCAAGCGGTCCAAAAATGAAAGAAATCTCCCCCCGACTTGGTAAAATAATGTATCTTGCACTCCATTTTATTACCAATACAATTCATAATGAACACAAAAACAACAGGCACCGTAAAGTTTTTCAATGTCGACAAAGGCTTCGGTTTTATTAAACATGATGATTCCGGCAAGGAAACTTTTGTACATGCAAGCGGATTGATCGACCAGGTCAAAGAAAACGACCGTGTAGAATTCGATGTACAAAACGGAAAAAAAGGCCTGAACGCCGTCAATGTGAAAGTGATCCGATAAACCAGATCTTTTTACAAACCTTATTGGGTTGGTTTTAGAAACCAGCCCTTTATTTTTTTATCCCCCTTCAATCAACGGGTGACCAGGCCGTCTTCCATTCCACCACCGGCTTTCCCTGGTCGATACGGAGTGGCAACCACAGGTATCTTGAATCTTCGAGGTTTGATTTATTCCAGCGGTCTGCCATAAATATAAACGCATTGTTTTTCCCGGCAATGGGCAATACAAAAGTGCTTTGCGCATGGTAAGTACTGTCTGCATCCGGGCCCGTGCAGGGATTATTCCGCATTTTCCATTCGCCCAGCGGCTGCAGGGATTCTGCATAGAGCGCTTTATTGGGATCCCAGCCGGTACATAACGATGTGATCAGGTAATATTTGTCCTGGTATTTAAACATCGCCGGCGCCTCCCGGTTGGCATCAATCAAAATGCGTTTATAGCTGGTCGTGGGCCTGAGGTAGTCATCTGATAAAAGACAAACCTGCATGGTACGGTTGTCTTCCGAAGAATAAACCAGGTAGGCTTTACGGTCGTCATCCTGGAAAAGGGTCATATCCCTTGACATTTGTCCGTTTGGCCGCAGGCTTTCTACGTACCGGTATGGACCCTGCGGTCGTTCACTTACGGCCACGCCCACGCGCGCATACCCGTAATCTTCCTTATCGATGTGCATCCACATCACAAACTTGTGTGTGCTGCTGTTGTAAATGACCTTGGGCCTCTCAATGACCCTGCTCGTATGAAGATCATGCGCGGGATCATGCTTCTCCGAAGCCAGGACCACGCCCTCATACTTCCAGTTCATTAGATCCTTTGAGGAATAACAGCCAACCCCACCCGCAGCAACGCGGTAATCCTCCCAGGACGTAATTCCGGGTACCCGCCAGGTCTTTCCTTTTTTGATCTCGCCAAACCAATAGTAGGTATCATGGAAATAGAGGACGCCACCGCCATGGGCATTGATGGTATGGTTGTCCACATCCTTCCATACCGCTCCAGGAACGATCAATTTTTTGTTTTCCTGGGTATCGCCATGAAAGCAACATAACAGAAGCAGGCAAACGAAGAAAAGACTGTTCCTTTTCATACAGCAGAATTTAACAGATTGCAGCAATCAGATTTTATTATTTTTGAATGCCCATACGAGTCACGAGCCGTAAATTGCATTGTTCAACCAACAAATCAAATACTATTATGCGTTTTATCATTTCCCTGTTCACGCTGTTATTTTCTTTTTCCGGTTTTGCCCAGGATTACTATTTGTTCATTGGCACTTACACAACCGGGAAAAGCAAAGGTATTTATGTTTACCAATTCAACGCGGCCAGCGGCCATGTCAAAGCCGTTAGCGATATAGCTTCTACCAATCCGTCCTATCTGGCTGTTTCACCGAACGGAAAATATCTCTACGCCGTCAACGAAACCGGGAAAGGCAAACCGGGCGCCATCAGCGCTTTCTCATTCGACAAGTCCAATGGGCAACTGCATTTCCTCAATAGTCAATCCAGTGGCGGCGAAGATCCCTGCTATATTACAGAAAATAAAACAGGCAAATGGGTTTTTATTGCCAACTACTCCGGCGGAAACCTGTCCGCCCTGCCGGTCAATGCAGACGGGTCTCTTGATTCTCTGTCCCAGCTCATCCAGCATGAAGGCAGTGGGGCCGATAAGGAAAGGCAGGAAAAAGCGCATGTGCATTCCACGGTGCTTTCGCCAGACGAGCATTATTTATTTACGGCAGACCTGGGAATGGACAAAGAGTTTGTGTATGCTGTCGATCCTTCCAAAAAACAG
>DATHGW010000289.1:0-2781 GCA_035317445.1 Puia sp. | reverse complement strand
CAAATGATTTCAGGTCCACCTACAAAGACATCGTCACGTTTATTCCATCCCTCAGGGCCATCAAGCAACCCCGGATTGACCGGATTGAGCAACTGAGGTTCCGTGGAAATTTTACCGGTTATATTCATGATTTTGTAACATCAGGCACCATCGAGACCAACCTGGGAACCGTAGTCAGCAACGTAAATATGAAGTTGCCGTTAAACAGGCCAAGTATTTATTCCGGGACCATCATCACCGAAAATTTTGATCTTGGAAGATTCATGGACGACGGATCATTGGGAAAATTTTCTTTCGAAGGAAAAGTGAATGGAGAAGGACTTACATCCAAAACCCTGAATGCGACCCTGGATGGAAAAGTCCATCGCCTGGACTTCAATGATTATACATATCATAATATCCAGGTCAATGGAACGGTCACCCAAAAAAAATACAATGGCAGGTTGGTCTCCGTAGATTCCAACCTCAATGCAAGACTGGATGGCCTGATCGATTTCAGTCATGAACAACCGAGATTTGACTTTTCTGCAGAAGTAACCAGCTCCCGTTTGAAAAACCTGCATTTCACCCGCGACGAAATTGATTTTGACGGCAAACTCCGTTTCAATTTTTCCGGCGATAATATTGACAACTTCCTCGGCGTCGCGCGCATTTATGATGCATCCATATACAAGAAGGGACAACGCATTTCATTTGATTCCCTTACGCTTGAATCGAGCATCATCGACAGCAACAAGACCATTACCGTGCTCAGTAATGAATTTGACGGCGCGATCGTCGGGTCTTTTTCGATCAAAGAACTGCCTGCAGCATTCCAGACTTTTTTGAACAGGTATTACCCGAGCTATATTAAACCCAACCAGACTAAATTGTCTAACCAGAATTTCAGCTTTGTTATCACCACGAAAAAGGTCGATGACTACATTGATTTCTTCGACCACAACCTGAAAGGATTCAATTATTCCAGCATCACCGGGCGCATTGACAGCAAGGGCAACCTGCTTGACCTCAATGCTGATGTGCCGCAGTTCAATTATAAAAATATTTCTTTTTATAAAGTGGATTTAAAAGGAAGAGGGAATTTTGATAGCCTGACCATGGAAACAAACATGGGTGAAGTGTTTGTCAGTGACAGTCTTCATTTTCCTTCAACGCATATTAAGCTCAAATCCTTCAATGATCTTTCGGAAGTGCAGATCAAGACCAGCGCCAATCAAACACTGAATGCAGCCAACATATCCGCGCGCGTGCAAACTTTTGCTGATGGAGCCCGCATCACGTTCAATCCATCCACTTTTGACATCAACAGCAAAACCTGGACGATTGACAAGAATGGAGAACTTTCTTTCAGTAAAAACATCGTTTCATCGGAAGGCTTAAAGATTTATAACGGCGAACAACAAATACTCATTTCAACACATCCTTCTTCGGAAGGCAGCTGGAATGATGTGCATGTGGATCTGAAAAAGATTAATATCGGAGACTTTACACCTTACCTTGTAAAAAGCGAACGCATAGAAGGCGTATTGACCGGCACGGTAGACATCAGCGATCCGTTTCACAGAACCTATGCACAATTTTCAGGTGTGGCTGACCAGTTCCGCTTTGAAAATGATTCCATCGGTCTGCTGAAACTGAGCGCGAATTACAATAAGGTCTCCGGCCTGGTCAATACCAAAGTTGGTTCAGATAATAAAGATTATCATTTCGACATGAATGCGGTATTCAATACACTTGATAGCGCAGCAGAACCCATCCATATCGAACTGCCCAATCTCGTCAACACCAAAATCGATCTGCTGGAAAAATACCTCGGTGGCATTTTCAGCAATATGACCGGACTGGCTTCGGGCCAGTTGCAAATTACGGGACCTCCCGATCACCTGAAATACATCGGCGATATTAAATTGAAGGATGCCAGCCTCAGAGTCAATTATACCCAATGCACTTATACCATTCCTTCTGCCACGGTACAGCTTAGGGATGGATACATCGATTTCGGTTCATTTATATTAAAAGATACGCTGGGCAATACGGCCGAGATGGGAAAAGCGCGGCTCTCCCATCATTCGTTTAGGGATCTTCGTTATGATTTCGAATTGAACACGAGTCGCCTGCTGATGCTGAATACAAGGGTAACGGATAATAACCAGTTCTATGGAACCCTGATTGGCAGGGCCAACATGACCCTGCGTGGTCCCAATGAGGATATGCAAATGAGGATTACGGGAGAACCCGTGGACAGTTCCAATATTTATCTCCCGACCACGACGAGCAAAGAAAGCGCCGACGCGGATTTTATTGTGTGGAAGGTGTACGGAAAAGAAATGAAGCCCCAGAGCAGGCGCAGCCAGGATAATAATTTCACCGTGACGCTCGATATCACGGCGAACAATTATGCCAATGTATACGTGATCATTGATCCATTAACTAAAGATATCATCAAGGCAAACGGCCATGGCAATCTTCACCTGAAAGTGGGCACGACAGAGAACATGGATATGCGTGGACGGTACGAAATAGACCGGGGAAATTATAATTTCAGCTTCCAGTCCTTTATCCGAAAGCCATTTATTCTGAAGGAAGGGGTGGGTAATTATATTCAATGGACCGGCAATCCCTATGATGCGGACATCAACATCCAGGCAGTATATGAGGCGGAAAATGTGCAGTTCGGCGACCTGGGTTATAACATCACCGGCACCACTGAAGGAGAGAAATTAAAAAGCTACCACGGCAAGGTTTGGGTCATTGCCACGCTGAGCAATAAATTGATGAAGC
>DATHGW010000288.1:0-2735 GCA_035317445.1 Puia sp. | reverse complement strand
CATGGTCCTTGTGCAAATGGCTCATGAACACTTTGGTCACTTCTCCAGGATTTATTCCGGCATCCATCAAGTTCCGGTGAATTTGCAACACAGAATCTTTTTCAAATCCAAGGCCCGTATCCAGGACCAGCACGTCCTCGGCCGTAATCACGACAAAGGGCTGAACCTCTACCAGCAAACTGCCGGCTTTTCTCTTTTGCAGATCATCTTTTTTTAGATCAAAGGGAGCAAAAAGTTTGGTTTGATCGACAGTGAAAGCGCCTTCGGAGAGCGGAATGATTTTCATTTTTAAAGTAATAATAATTTTTTTTACATCATCTCAACACCATCTGCCTGTCCGCATCCAGTCTCACCAGAATAAAAAGCATCACCGTGAAAGTCAGCAACGAAGTTCCTCCATAACTCACAAACGGCAACGGAATCCCGATAACCGGCGCGAGGCCGATGGTCATACATACGTTGATGATGATATGAAAGAAAAATACCGAAGCTACGCCGTAAGCATAACAACGGCTGAAAACACTTCGTTGTCTTTCGGCAATCGTAACCACCCGCATCAACAGAAGCAGGTAAATCGCGAGAAAGATCACGCTTCCTACAAATCCAAATCCCTCCCCGATGGTACAGAATATGAAATCCGTTCTTTGCTCCGGCACAAAATCGTAGCGGGTCTGCTTTCCTTTGAGCAATCCCTTGCCGATGACGCCGCCGCTGCCAATGGCAATTTTACTTTGTTTGACATTATAATTATCGCTGCCGCCTTTTTTCTTTGTACCGCTCTGCAGTTGTCGCTCGATTTCCAATGCGGCCGCTTCACTCTTCGGGACATAGTCTTTACCGATCAGGTCATAAATGCGCTTTACCTGATAGGGCTGAAAAACATGATCAAAAACAAACGGAACTGCAAAGCGTTGCACACCCACACATACAACCCAGATGCTGATGATGAGGTATAAAACATTTTTATGTCTTTTGATCTGTTTGCGAACAATATAGATCGCCAGTCCTGCGATGCCGGTTAACACCAGTGCAAGCGTATTCGGTTCTACCAGCAGGGTAGCCACGACCAGGACAGCAAGGGAAGCACCGATGATCAGCACCGATGAGGGTAAGCCTTCTCTGAACATGACCAGGAAGAAGGAAAAATAGACCAGCGCCAGGCCGGTTTCATTCTGCATGATTGATATCATGGCAGGAACCAATGCAATCACGGCGGCAATAAGCTGTGAGCGCGGCCTGGCAAAATCCGTCTCTATTCTCGACAGGTATTTGGCGAGGGCAAGATTGACAAAGATCTTGCACATGTCTACCGGCTGAATCTGGAATGCCGAGCCAAACCGGATGATGGATTTGGTTCCCTTGATGTTGGTGTGAAATGGAAATACCAGTAACAGCAATACAATACCAAATGCATACCAGAGGTTCGCGGTTGCGGTAAAAAATTTACTGTCAGTCAGCAGGATAAAGATGCCGATGATGCCACCGATGATAAAGAAAAGGGATTGTCGGCTATAATCTGTTTTCAGCGAAATAAATCCTTGCAAAACATTTTCACCTTCGCGATAGGTGGCCGCAAAAATGCTCATTACGCCAATGGTACAAAGAATGAACCAGAGCCAGATCAGTGACCGGTCAATTCCTTTGGTTATGGTCGTGCGTTGCGTCATATCAGTTGGTTACTGAATCAGGTGGAACAATCGTAGGGATCTCTTTCGGTTTCATGACCGGAGTTTTAAGTTGAACGGGCTGGGCATTATTCAAATGAAAGGTATCCAGGGAGACCCTTCTGAATACGGGATCCTGGTACTTTAACCATCTTGTACTATCACCCGTCTGCCTGGCCCATTCTGCCGCCCGGATGGAATCGGTTTTAAATTGAACCCTCACCAGGTATTTCGGCATGAGGTTGGTGCCCGCAATGCGATTTACTTCTGCTACGCGTCCGGGCCGCAAGGTATCATTCAAATATTTCTCTACCAGCAATGATCCGATGGGAGCGGCCCACGTGGCTCCGTACCCGGCATTTTGAATCACCACGGCAATCGCAATTTTTGGATTTTCCCTGGGGGCAAAACAAACGAACATGGAATTGTTAGGCAGGTAAACAGCCTTGTTATCAAGGACCAGCCTGTTTTGCGCGGTTCCTGTTTTTGCGCACATATCAATGCCCGGTATCCTGGCTACCCTTGCAGTGCCTATTTCCACCACATCCTGCATGCCGCTCATGACCACTTCGTATACATCGTCTGCGATATGGGTGAGCACTTCGTGTTTTTGCAGATAGCGGCTGAGCAGGCTGCTGTCAGTCGATACTCCGTCAATCTTTTCAACCAGGTGAGGAATATAAAAATATCCTTTATTGGCAATGATGCACATCGCGTTCGCCATCTGCAGCGGCGTTACCGACATCTTATCCTGGCCGATACCCAATCCGCCGCCAACCATAGTGCATGAATTCCATTGGTCGTGGTATTCCTTATCGTATACTGAGGTATCCGGGATGAGTCCGCCATCTTCGCTGGGCAGGTCAACACCGATCCGGTGGCCCAGCCCAAAAGCGTTCAGGTATTCTTTCCATTTGGTCAATCCTTTCCTTGCACTGCGGTATTCCGGGTTATCGATTTCCAGCCTGAGTGTGTTGGAAAAAAAAGAATTGCAGGAATGGGCAATCGCAAGACGCAGGTTGGCGGCATGCCCGGGATTGTGCTCATCGCATTTTACGGGATGGGGACATC
>DATHGW010000287.1:0-2091 GCA_035317445.1 Puia sp. | reverse complement strand
GGTTTGGCATCCGCAGGAATCATATAAGGCGTATGGTTGGCAGGATTGATAAACTTCCAACCAATGAAAATGAACACGAGTACAATGGCTACCTTAATAAAAACAATAACGCTATTGACGAGTGCCGATTCCTGTGTGCCCTTGATCAGCAACAGGGTAAGCACGATCAGGATGAACAAAGCAGGCGCGTTGATGATGCCATGATGCATCACGTTATTGACATCGAGCTGTGATTGCAACGGCGAATGGCACCATTCATAAGGAATGGCGCCTCCCAGCAAATTATTCAGGAACTCGCTCCAGGCAATGGCGACGGTCGCCGCACCCAGGGCATATTCCAGTATCAGCGCCCATCCAATGATCCAGGCGATCAATTCTCCCATGGTTGCATAAGCATAGGTGTATGCGCTTCCGGCAATGGGTATGATGGAAGCAAACTCAGCATAACACAAACCCGCAAATGCACAGCCCACTGCGGCAATAATAAATGAAATGGTTACTGCCGGGCCCGCATGGCCCCCTGCTGCTGCAGCGGTCCTTACAAAGAGTCCGGCACCAATAATGGCTCCAATACCCAATGTCACCAGACTCCACGCGCCAAGCGTTCTTTTCAAACCTTTTTCTGAATCTGCCGCCTGGGACAGGAGTGTAGCGAGTGTTTTTTTTCGGAACAAACTCATAATACTGGGTTATTGGTTTAGAATGAAGGCTGTTACAGTTCGTAAAATAAACAAATAATCAATATTGCCTTCAATTCTTTTGGAAAGCAAGATTTTATTATGAAAGTTTTGCCAAGTCAATATTTTTTGATTTTTTGCATGCTGATTCCCGCTGACTATGAGAAAGATCGGTCTTACCGGATGGATATTGATTGCCATGATCGCGGGTATTATTACCGGGCTTCTTGTGCACTATAATGCATCCCCTCCATGGCTTGAAAATTTTTCCTCGCGTATTTCGATCTTCACGGATATCTTTCTCCGCCTGATCAAAATGATCATCGCGCCACTGGTTTTTTGCACGCTTGTTGTTGGCATTGCAAAGCTTGGCGACATCAAAGCCGTTGGCCGGATAGGAGGCAAGACCCTGGCCTGGTTTATTGGGGCTTCGTTCCTGTCTCTTTTGCTGGGGATGCTGGTCATGAACATAACCAATCTTGGTCATAGCCTGAAGCTGCCCGTGCCGCAAGTCAGTGCTTCGTCTGATATAGAGCAATCAGCGCTTTCTTTTCAGCATTTTATTACACATGTTTTTCCCAGAAGTATCGCGGAGGCGATGGCCAACAACGAAATTTTGCAGATCGTGGTCTTCTCCATTTTCTTTGGCATCGCCACCGCTGCGATTGGCGAAAAAGGTAAAATCGTCATCAAAGCACTGGATGCCGTTGCACAGGTGATTCTCAAAATGACCGGCTATGTTATGAACTTCGCGCCCATTGCGGCTTTCGCAGCCATCGCGGCGATCCTGGCTGTCAAAGGCCCTGAGGTGCTGCTGACCTATGGAAAGTTTATCCTGGTCTTTTATTCCAGTATCCTTTGTTTATGGATTTTACTCATGCTGATCGCTTCACTCTTCATTGGCAAAAGAGTATTTCATTTGATCGGCAGGGTGAAGGATGCCGTCCTGCTGGCTTTTAGTACGGCCAGTTCGGAAGCGGCTTTTCCCAGGCTGATTTACGAACTGGAACGTTTTGGCTGTCCGTCTAAAATTGTCAGTTTTGTTTTGCCGCTGGGATACTCCTTTAACCTCGATGGCAGCATGCTGTACATGACTTTTGCTTCCCTGTTCATCGCGCAGGCCTATGGCATTCCGCTGGATTTCGGACAGCAGATGTCCATGTTACTGGTGTTGATGCTATCCAGTAAAGGCATTGCCGGCGTTCCGCGCGCTGCTTTGGTGGTTATTGCCGGAACACTTTCCATGTTCAATATTCCCCAACAAGGCTTATTATTGCTGCTAGGAATTGACCAGATACTCGATATGGCTCGTAGCGCGACCAACGTCGTGGGGAACAGCATTGCCACCGCGGTGGTGAGCAAAATGGAAAATGCCCTGGGCCCGGCAGAAAAATAATGATTACTATATTCAATG
>DATHGW010000286.1:0-2177 GCA_035317445.1 Puia sp. | reverse complement strand
AAAGCCCTGGTGATCCGTATCAATTCGGGCGGCGGCAGTTCACTGTCCAGCGAAAACTTATGGCGAGAGATCAGCATCACCAGGGCAGAGAAGCCCGTGGTGATCAGTTTCGGAGACGTTTCCGCCTCCGGTGCCTACTATCTTTCCTGTAATGCCGACAGCGTTTTTGCGGAACCCACAACGATCACCGGATCGATCGGCGTGTTCAGCATCATACCCAATATGCAATCCTTTTTTAAAGATAAGCTGGGAGTAACCTTCGACGGAACAAAAACGGCTCCCGACGCAGATGCGCTGACCATCACTAAACCACTGACGGAGATGCAGAAACGCTTTTTCCAGAACCATGTGGACAGCATTTATCACGATTTTAAATCAAGGGTAGCAGAAGGAAGAAAAAAATCCATGGAATATATTGACAGCATCGGGCAGGGTAGGGTGTGGAGCGGAGAAAAAGGCTTGCGACTGGGATTGGTGGACCGGCTCGGCCATTTGCAGGATGCAATCGATTGCGCTGCAAGGATGGCAAAAACAGACGATTACCGGTTAAAAGAATTCCCTGAACCCAAAACGCTTCTGGAGCAAATATTAACTAATTACAGGAGGTCCGTACAGGTTAAGGCCATCAAAGAAGAATTGGGTGCTGAAGGTCTCCAAACCTACCATGCCATCAAACACCTCAAAGCCATGGTCGGAACCGTGCAGGCGAGGATGCCGGTTGATCTGGTCATAGAATGATGTGCAGATGTGTGGATAAACGACATCGGTCATAACAATAAATCACTTACAAAAATAAATGCCTCAACCATACAACCAGTTTCGCGCGATGATGGCGATCTCCAGGGCCAGCCTGCGCGCTATTTTCAGAAGCCCTTCAGCGGTTATTTTTGGATTCGCCTTCCCGCTTATTTTCATCCTCGTTTTTGGTTTTATCGGCGGAGGAAGCGTTACGGTGCATATCGCCCTGAAGAACCAGGCCGATTCCGCTCATTTTCTGATCAGGGCCCTGTTGAATTCTCCCGTGATCAAACTGGCCGGTGAAAAAGACTCTGTCGGGATAAGAGAAGACCTGGAAAAAGGCAGGATAGCCGCCATTCTTTCTATCGATTCCTCGAAGTCGGATGCAGGCTTCATGCAATACAATATCCTCACGCAAACCTCATCTGCAAGTTCCGGCAGCTATCCTATTTTAAAAATGGCCCTTGCCCAAACTGTGCAGTATATTGAAGAAAAACGCATCCCGCCCAAGTATAAATTAATCAGCATAGAAGAACTTCCTCCGATGGAAGGTCGTCAATACCGGATGATCGATTTCATCCTTCCGGGGATGCTTGGTTTTTCTTTACTGGGAGCAGGAATTTTTGGCGTGGCATTTTTGTTTTTCAACCTGCGCCAGACTTTAGTGCTCAAGAGATTTTACGCAACCCCCATTAACAGGAGAAATATCGTATTGGGCGAAGGATTAAGCAGGGTCGTCTTTCAACTGCTGACAGCAGTAGTGATCATCCTCATTGGGCGCTTTGTTTTTAATTTTACCCTCGTGCATGGGTTCATCACTTTCCTGGAAATGCTTGTGCTAAGTTTCATGGGACTGATCATATTCATGGGATTCGGATTTATCATCAGCAGTGTTTCAAAAAACGAAAGCTCCATCCCGCCGTTTGCCAACCTGATCAGCATGCCCCAATTTCTGCTTGGCGGCACTTTCTTTACTACCGATGCTTTCCCCGGCTGGTTGCAAAAACTTTGCGAGATACTTCCCCTGAAACAACTCAATGACGCCATGCGGAATGTCGCTTTTGAAGGCGCTCATCTGTCTGACTGCGGAAAACAGCTGGGGATACTCGCTGTTTGGTGTATCGTGGTCTATGCCATTGCCATCAAAGTGTTTAAATGGGAATAATCATGCGGTTTTTGAAATTAATTATTGCGAGTGTCATTGTCCTTTTCCTGGTTGTCACTTTTTTATTCGCGTTATTCCCATCCACCATCAGGGTCTCCAGGGTGATCGCCATATCATCTTCACAGGAAAAAACGAGTGCGGCAATCAATAACCTGGGTACCTGGTCACATTGGAATCATTTCGTCAATGATTCTTTTTTAACAAATACTTATGTTTCATCCCCGGCAGCCGGAAAAGGCGCCTTGCTGAAGTCCGACCAATTCAGGATCCTGGT
>DATHGW010000285.1:0-2243 GCA_035317445.1 Puia sp. | reverse complement strand
GAGCCCAGTTCAATTTCCCTAACGAGTCGTACAAAGGCGGTGAATCTGGAGCAAACAAAATGATTGTTTGAGTGGGATCGGTCTTTGATAAATTATTTCCATCAACACTGAAACTGTTCATTAAGGAAATGGAAAATTTATGATCCTGGCTTGAATGGTTTAGATTCAAGTGAAAGCCCACTCTATTGTCAGCAAAATTACCCGGTAGGACTGTAGTCTCGCGGTGATAGCTAGCCCCTATCAGGAAATTGGTATTAACAACCCCTCCACTCAGCGACAATTGGGCGTCTGTGATTTTTGCCGTGCCGCCAATGATTACTTTTTGTAAATCAGTGTAGCGAGTTGTATCCCATTTCAAAATATCCGGATCGCTAACAACGGTAGCAACGTAGTTGTCATTTGTAAACGCTTCGTGTCTCATTTGCAAATATTCGCTGGTGTGCAGAAGGTCCATCATGCGGGATACCTGGCCAAATCCGGTGTAAATATTTCCCTCGAGCCGAGTTTTTCCCGATTTGCCTTTTTTTGTGGTGATTAAAATAACGCCATTCGCACCTCTGGACCCATAGATAGATGTAGCATCAGCATCTTTAAGTATTTCAACACTTTCAATATCAAAAGGATTTATACTGTTAAAAGGACTCAATTTGAAATTTGCCTGAGTGACCTGCTGAAGTGGAGTTGAATTGAAAGGAACACCATCGACAATATAAAGTGGGCTATTACCATTGGCTATAGAATTTTGGCCCCGTATTTGCACATTTACGACCCCTCCTGGTATACCATTCTGTTGTTGAATAAAAAGGCCTGCTACACGGCCTTCCAACGCCGCAAGCGGGTTCGACACCGGCTGTTTCTCTATTACGTCAGCACTCACTTTGGAAATCGACCCTGTACTTAACCTCTGTGTTGTTGTGCCATATCCAATGATCTGGATCTCATCCAGTTTATTAATCTTCGATTTAAGAACCACGACCAATTGCCTTCTTCCGTTCAATCTTTCTTCATGCCCCTCCACATTCGCCCCACTAAAAACCAATATCGCATTGGAATCTAGGTGTTCTAGCGTGAACGCTCCTTCCATATCCGTGACCGCGCCCTGGCGGCTATTCCGCACTGTTACCCCAACCCCCGCCACCGGCTCCTCCTTCTCGTTGATCACCCTTCCCTTCACATCCATCGTGGGCGCGGGCTGATCAAGGATCAATTTAGCCCTGATCGTGACAATCGTCCCATCCAGGGTATATTGAAGAGATAATCGGTTTGAGCAAAGCTCCAGCACTTCTGTCAGGGTCGCATTCTTTACGTCAATTGAAATCGTTTCCCCGTTTTGAAATTGCTTTTTATCATACCAAAGATTATAGGAGGTCTGTTTTTGGATGTCATCAAATATTTTAATAAGGGGAACGTTTTTTTCTGAAAGGGTGATCCTTTCCTGCGCGAGTCCATAGGCGCTGACCTGGAGAAAACCTGCGAGCAAAAGAAAAGCTGTAATCCTCATAAGCCGGAAGACATTTAATTCCATATCTTTGTTTTGGTTGGGTTAAACAATCAGATTCCTACACAGTTTTTGTTTCGGGTGACCCAACTTCCGCCGTTCCGATTCCAGTCGGGACGGTTTTTTTTGAGCCACCTGTTTTGTTTTATGGCATGACAATAATTTTTTTGCCCTCCTTTTTTATGTGAACGCCGTAGGTTTCGAGCACTTTGATCAGTTGGTTTAAGGTCGCCGTGCGCGGGATACCTCCATTCAGGGTCTTGTCCGGTATTGTGCCGGCGTATTCCACGTCCACGTCATACCAGCGGGAGATCATGCCCATTATCTGGGGGATCGTTGCGTCTTTGAACAGGGTGCGGCCATTTTTCCAGGCGACGATGCTGGTGACGTCGACTTCAGGAATTATTCTTATTCCCTGGCCGGAGATTACGGCCTGCTGGCCGGGAATTATTTGTTTAGATACCCCCCCCCCGCTAACTTTCACGCTTCCTTCTAACAGCGTTGTTTTCACGTCCCCTTCTTCGGGATAATCGTTGATATTGAAATGCGTTCCCAGCACTTCCACCATGGTTTCTCCTGTTTTTACTTTAAAAGGTTTTGTTGCGTCTTTGGTTACTTCAAAATATACTTCGCCGGAAATTTCCACCTGTCTTTGGTTTCCTGAAAAGGCGACGGGATATTTTATTCGAGATGCGGCGTTGAGCCAGACCTTTGTTCCATCAGGAAGGATGAGTTGGAATTGCCC
>DATHGW010000284.1:0-6835 GCA_035317445.1 Puia sp. | reverse complement strand
GAATATATGCAGCAGCCACAGGATTAATGGCACCGTCAATTTTTATCGAGATCACCTTTTGTGCCGAAAGCAGCAAAGGCAATGAAATGGCGATATATAAACCTAATCGCTTCATAAAAATGTACCCAGTGGGCATGAAGCTTTGAATAAATGAAAGGCCAGTATGTAAGTTACTCAAATCTCGGGGACATACGGTTTTATTAGTTTTGTTTTACCCACCTTCTGATGATGGGAAATCTAAAAAAATGATCGTTATTAAAATAAAAAAAGCCTCAATCAAGAGGCTTTCGTTAAAATAGGTAAGATGATGGCCTTGCAAGATTTTAAACACCTGTATTTGTTTTCAATCAGACTGACAGAATCAATTTAGGAATATCATCACTCCGTGCAAGTTCAAATACTGAGTTTTACACCTAATGGCTATCCTTGTATTTTCTTTTATGTCCGTTTTCATCCATATATGTTGTACTACCTTTTTCGGATCTTATCTGGTAAAGTGGTTGAGAATTTGGACGTTCAATACGGCTGCTGCTGTAATTTGTATTATACTTTTTACTTGCTTTATCCCTTACACTTGAAGGCAATTCATTTTGATTATAAGATATGTGTGTATCTATTCTTTGGCCATCGGCCTTGTAGTGTGTTTCTACATTTCTATTGTTTTTGTCCTTATAGGTACCATGCCATTGTCCATTGCTGGTCTTCCATTGTGTCTTTTGAGCATTTGGATAATCCTTTTGAAAAGAATGTTGAACATTAGTTGGAACATTATTATTTCTATGGTCTTGGGCAAACAGTGTTGTGCTGCTTAAAATAAATAATCCAATAAGAATCTTTTTCATAAATAAAAGTATTAGTGACAGGTATACGCCCAACTATCCTGCCAGATTGAAAAAGAGCTGGATGATTAGGATTCCTCTGCCTCTTAGCATTTAATAAGTTCATTTATTCAATTATCGATTCGCGTTGAGCCCTTCTTAATAATATACATCAATACGGTCATTGAACTTTGCTGCAGATTCATGCAGTTCAACTGCTAGGCAGATGCAAGTCAATGGATTCCGGACTTACTGAGCTAAAGTAAGGGTGGAAGTTAACGTTGGGCGATTTTCTTTGTAGCTGTGTTTAAAGTAGGATCTAAATTCAAAGATGGGAGATAATCAACCGCAGTTTCACTAGTTAAGGAAATAGTAAGCGGATTTTATTTCGGGGTTTTGGAAGTAAGGATGCGTATATTTATCCCGATAACTGGCATACAATTGCACATATTAGTTATATAATTCACAGGCAATTACCAAGCCCTATTTATCTGAGATAAGTGAACCGGTAATGCCTTTCAACATTGTATGCGTTTGTTTCGCTTTAAACTCCAACAGTACCTGTGATAAAACAATTATTTTTCTCATATTATTGCTGTTTTATCAGGATACAAATCTCGCAAACAAATACGGTACCATTGCATGGTGAATGCGACAATTATAGTGGCTGAATGCGAAAAGTATTGGTAGTAATAGCTGTGACGCATTGACGTAATTGTGCTGTTTGTTTACCATAATCAACTGTTTGTTGACGGAAGCCTTCAGGGCATTTTATAATCGTTACTCTTGCATTCTCATATCTGGAGACACATAAACTATAATTAGAGTAAACATGATAAATCCCACCGTTGAAACTTCCCGGCAATTTTATGCAAGGCTCGCCGGTTTCACAATCCTTTTCTACATGGCGGCCGGTGCCACCGTCGTGTACCTGATGAACCGGGCGACCGATGCCGAAGGGACAGTTGCGACGCTTTCACGCATCGCCGTGCATGCGTCAGATGTGCGCGTTGCTATCCTCCTTGAGATTCTCGAGTGCTTCTCGGCCCTCGTGCTGGCTGTGACCCTGTACGGAATCACGCGCGACGAGAACCACGAGCTCGCGATGCTGGCCTTGGTCTGTCGGGTTGGGGAAGGAGTGCTTGGAGCGATCGGTATCCCCCGCACGATGGGACTGCTGTGGCTCGCCAATGCAGGAGCCGCGGCGGGTGCACCTGACGTTGCAACAACGAATGCGATTGGCGCGTTTTTCCTGGTGCCGGTCCAGGGCGCGTTGATCGGTGCACCTTTTTTCGCCGTGGGGAGTATGATCTTCTCGTATCTCCTGCTGCGGGGACGAATCGTTCCCGCAGCACTCGCACGGCTTGGCATGCTCGCGTCGGTACTGCTCGTGATGGGCCTACCTCTGCAGCTCGCCGGCTTTATCAAAGGACCGATGACCGGGTATATGTGGCTGCCGATGATCGCGTACCACGTAACGCTCGGGCTGTGGCTGCTTATTAAAGGAATTCCCACACTGTCACGCAGACAACCTGCATGATTCTGCTACCTTAATATTCATCTTTTTATTTAGACAATAATTGAACTTTAATAAAAATTAAATGAAAATCCGCACCATCGACGACTCACAACGCAAAGCAGCGAAAGTAGTTGGATTCGCATATCTATTTGCGCTTGTCCCGGCGATCTTCGCCGAGTTCTATGCCCGAGGCCACCTAATCGTCTTCGACAATGCCGCGCAGACTGCGCAGAACATTGTGGAGCACGAGAGGGTCTTTCGCTTTGGCATCGCCAGCAACCTCACCGTCTTCGCTGTCGATATTGCCCTGATCACCGCTCTTTACGTGGTCCTCAAGCCCGTCAACAGAATGCTTGCCTTGCTGGCCGCAGGTTGGGGGCTGATAGAGACTGCAATCCTGGTCGTCGTCACCCTGAATGACCTCGATGTACTGCGAATCCTGAGCGGTGCCGATTATTTGCATGCATTCGAAGTAAGTCAATTACAGGCGTTGGCGAGGCTGTCGATCGGCGCGCACGACGCTACGTATAACGTCGGTTTGGTATTCGCCGGACTTCGAAGCACCGCCTTTTGCTATTTGTGGTTCAAGTCCGGCTTCATCCCGAGGGTGTTGGCAGCCTGGGGAGTGTTTGCTTCCTTTCTGATGGGAGCATGCGCCTTCTGCTTCATCATTTTTCCCGAGCTTAGGAAGGTCGTTCCTGTGGAGATTTACGGCAGTCTTATTTTTGTTTTCGAATTAACAATGGGCTTTTGGCTTTTGTTTAAAGGACTTCGGTCATCTGGGATGGCTAAACTGGACAAAGCAAGCGATTGATAAAACATAAGCATTTGTACCATTGGGGCACGACGCAACGCGTTGTTCAATTTCTGTAAAACTATTCAACTTTGTCCCAGCTTGACATTTACTACTAAGCATTAGAATTAATTTCTATTTCAAGTAACAAGGCTCAGCATTTATCGCGTGGCCTTTAGCAGCCCATTATTCGCTCCTAATCTGTTAATGAGACTACCTATAAATCGGTATTTTTTGATTTGAAAATCTGATTTACATTCATTTTATATCAGCCAAAACTCGAATTCTATTCAATGACGTTGTATTGTGATATGATAACTTTTTATGCTAGAGTCAAATAGATTCAGCAGAGTACTTCTTTTTAATCACTTAAATCATCAATCATGAACAAGCAACTAAAATCACCCCTGCTTTTTATGGCGGTTACTTTTATTATCCTGGCGGGATGTAGTAAAAGCGAAGACCTGGTTCCATCTGCCGTTAATAATTCTTCTGGCCAGAATACAGATCAAACAACCACCAACAGCTCTCAACATTCTTCTAGTCAAACAGCAGTTACCATTACGGGCGTGTTCGATTTTTCAACATTTCCCAACACAACGGGCACATTTACAACTTCAGGGGCACTTACAATTTCGGGCCCCGCTACCATGTTTGTCGGCGTTATAAGTGAGCCAGTAGCTCATTGTGTCGTTACTTTATATGCACCTGATGGTGTTATTACCATTCACCAGGAATGTAATTTTAATACCCCAACTCCTAAGGGCCAATGGCAGATTGTTAGTGGTACGGGTGCTTATGTAAACCTAAAGGGTAATGGGTCTCTCACGATGCCCCCTAATACAGAGGCAATGACAGGAGTTATTTTTAATAATAATAATTAAAGGAATGCTGTTAATAGTATAATTGCAGCATTTTCAACTCGGCGGATATTTTTTGAGGGCATCCCATTTTTAAATATCCATAGAAGAGCTTTACTTTTATTTGTTTTGTAGTGACAAAAACCGCTATTGGTCTCCCATTGGCGGTTTTTTCGTTATCACGGGGTTCGTTCACCTATAACCTGCATTTAGTCAGCAGGCTTTCATGTTCAGCCAGTGAAATTCTTAATTTGGAATTATCCCTCCCTGGGAGAGAAATACGATTCTGGGAATATCTGTCGGATAAAAATTCGTCCAATTATTTGAAAATCAGCCTATTCGAATTCGGAATAGAAGTTGAAAATAGATGGCATAAGCAAATGAACCAGACTATGAAGAGCTATTTTCAAAAAAAACAAGACAAGACTTATGTGTTCAAGTGTGTTACCATATCATTTGTATTAATGTTTGGGATCCTCACGGAGAGTATAGGACAAACACATGTGCAAACTATAACCCAGTTTCAAATGACTACGGCCACAACAATAGCAAAGGCATTTGCATCTGCAAGTACCTCGGGAAATTTAATTGTGGTCGGTGTAGACTGGGACGGCCAAACCAGGAGTGTAAATTCCGTAAATGACAATAAGGGAAACACCTACGCGAGAATAAGCGGACCCACAAACTGGAATGGTGCTGGTAATAGAGGGGAATTGTGGTATGCTTATAATATTACAGGAGGCGCATTAACTATTACGGCGACGTTGTCGGGGGCTCCCACAACCTATTCTGAAATCGGCATCAGCGAATATTCTGGTATAGCTACCTTCAATCCATTGGATAAAAGCTCGGTTGCCATAGGTGGAGGACCTGCGCCTGCTGTAAACAGCGGCATGAAGAGTACAACCTATAGCAATGAGTTGATCTATGGCGCAAGCATAGTCTCCTCCGGAACTTTATCCACGGGCCCGGGATTTACCAGCCGCGTGGCAACGAACAATATAGAAGACAAAAAAGCTGCTGTGGCGGGCCCAAACAATGCAGTGTTTACTAAGACGGGAGGCGGTAACTGGATTGCCACAATGGCAACTTTCATTACTACAAGTTCAATAATTTTACCCATTGATCTTTTATCCTTTACAGGACAATGTAATAATAACAATATTCTTTTAGCATGGACTACAGCTTCGGAAACGAACAACAAATATTTTACAGTTGAACGCAGTGAAAACGGCGCCGACTGGAACGTTATCGGAACGGTAAAGAGTATTGGTAATTCTGCCATCACTCAAAACTATTCGTTTACCACTGGTGGATCAAATGATAAAGTCTCTTATTTTCGCTTAAAGCAAACCGATCTTGATGGTAACTTTAAATATTCCAACGTCATTGCCGTCGTCAATGGTAACCAGGATCTGACAACTGTAAGTATTTATCCCAACCCTACAAATGGAAGATCGCTTTTCGGCAGGATCAACCTTAAAGCCAACGCAGCGTATTCAATTGTAATCTTTGATGCCTTCGGGAAACTGGTAAGTCGTTCCGAATCAAATCAGCCCGAATTTACTGTCAACTTCCCCCAGATCCTTCCTTCAGGTGTTTATTATGCCAGGTTCACTTCAAGGAGTTTTTCCACCGAAAAATGTTTTTTAGTAGCTCATTAAATTTAACCTAAAATCTTATCTTCATTATAATCAATACTGAAGAATATGGAAAAGGCAATATTGGCTGGTGGCTGTTTTTGGGGCGTGGAAGAACTTATCCGGGATCTCCCGGGTGTCATATCCACCATTGTCGGCTACACCGGTGGTGATACACCTAATGCTACCTATCGTCACCATGGTACACACGCCGAAGCGATCGAAATTACATTTGATCCGGCCCGATTATCCTATCGAACACTCCTTGAATTTTTCTTTCAGATTCACGATCCTACTACGCGAAACAGGCAGGGGAATGACCGGGGAACATCGTATCGGTCTGCCATATTCTACCTTGATGAGACGCAGAAAGAAACAGCGATGAAATTAATCGAAGAGATGAATGCTTCGCACAAGTGGCCCGGGCCACTTGTGACAGAGATTGTACCAGCTTCAGACTTCTGGAATGCAGAAGAGGAGCACCAAAACTATCTTCAAAAACATCCCTACGGATATACCTGCCATTTTATAAGACCTGAATGGAAAATTGCTGAGACCGTAAAATGAGAAATTACTCAGTTATGCCATAAAAATTTAGCAAATTATTTTTGAGGGATGGTTAATTCAGCACTTCATGTAGCTTCTTTTCAAGCTCTTCTCCGCGCAGGCCCCTGGCAATGATCTTTCCGTTTTTGTCCAACAGGAAATTCATCGGGATCGCATTAATGCCGTATTGTTCGGCAGCGCTGTTTTTCCATCCCTTCAGATCCGATACCTGGGTCCAGGTCAGATGATCTTTTTGTATGGCTTGTTCCCATTTGTCCTTCTTGTCGTCCAACGAGACGCCGAGAATATCAAAACCTTTGGGATTATATTGATGATAGGCTTTGAGTACATTGGGATTTTCTGCGCGACAGGGCCCGCACCAGCTTGCCCAAAAATCGATCAGCAGATATTTTCCGCGAAAAGAGGACAGGGCAACGGGTTTGTCTGACACATCATTTTGAGTGAATTCAGGAGCGGGATTGCCCACTGCAGTCATTTTAGTTTTTTCCAATACGTTTTTAATTTTTTTCCCGTAATAGCTGTTTTGGAGTCCGGTATCAAGTCCATGGTAAACAGTGTCCAATTCGCCGGCATCCGGTTCAAGAAAAAAGTTGTCGTACACTTCAAAGGCGGCCACGATGGAAGCAGGATGTTTCCTG
>DATHGW010000283.1:0-8285 GCA_035317445.1 Puia sp. | reverse complement strand
AAAATGTCTTTACCATGCGTCCATTGAAAGTAGGGTTGATCTTAATCGGAAATGAATCACAGGGTATCAGTCCCGAATTGTTAAAGATGAGCCATCATACGATCAGCATTCCCCGCAAAGGAGAAGCGGAGTCGTTAAAAGCGGCGATCGCCGCGGGCATCATCTTATCGCATCTCACCTGAATGCAATCGCCCTGGCAGGCTGAATATTGCGTATGATGATCGTCGGTATCATCAGCACCAGGAAACAAATAACGAATGTGCCGGTATCGATCAGTGCGATATGCCACCACGCCAATTTCACCACCGCCTTCGAAATAAAATAAGCGTCTTCGGGCAACGTAATGAAGCCATAACGCTGCTGCAGCCAGCAAAGCAGCAAAGCTGCGATATTGCCAAATAGCATGCCACTGATCGTAATGACAGCCCCATGATAGAGAAAGATTTTTTGAATGGATCCGTTGCTGCTGCCTACGGCCTTAAGGAGTCCTATCATCCGGGTACGTTCCAGCAACAGGATGATCAGGCAGGTGATCAGGTTCAGGATTGCAACGATGATCATGATGATGATGGTTATAGCAATACTGGTGTCCTGCAGGTTGAGCCAGTCAAAAATGCCCGGGTAGATTTCTTCGATCGTGCGACTGTTCCAGGTATCGGGTAACTGGCTGAATATCCTGGAGCTGACAGAATCGAGTTTGTGGTAGTCTTTCAGGAATATTTCGTAGCCGCCGATCTCATCCTTATTCCAGTTGTTGAGCCGCTGGATCAGGCGCAGGTCGGCAATGGCGATCAGTTTATCGTAGTCTTCGATTCCTGTTTTAAAAATACCGGCGACTTTCATGGGCCTGGCCCTGCGTGAACCGTCGGGCTGAATGAAATAGGTAACAATTTTATCGTTCGGATGAAGTTTCAGTTGGCTGGCTGTATAGGAAGAGAGATTGATCTCATTGCTATATCCTGAATCAGGAAATTGTATCCACCTGCCGCTTTGTAAGAAAGGATCGAGCTGTTTAAAATCATAATGCTGGTCAACGCCTTTTAATAACACGGTTTCGATGCTTTCGTTCCCCCTGATGATCGCATTTTTTGTGGCAAAGGGCTGAATGGTCATGACCTCGGGCTCTGCGCGAAGCACTTGTAATACGGTATCGTTGCCGGTCATGGGCATTTCCTCTGCGATGGTTGCCTTGCTGGCCTCAAATTGCTGAACCCGGATATGCCCCGAAAAACTGAACATCTTTTGCGCAATGGCATATTGAAACCCGTTTGTAAAAGCGAAGGTCAGGAGCATGGCTGCCACACTGATGCTTGTGGCCACGATGGCCAGCCTGATGATGAACCTCGAAAAAGACTGCTGTTTGTTAAAAGCGATGCGTTTTGCTATAAAAGCGGCTACATTCAATATTGTTTATTTAGCAACCAAAAATAGACTTCCATTACTTATCATAAAAGTTTTTTCCTTTTTTATGTTATCATTGTGTAACTGTATTTTTATGAAATCGATATGCCTGTTCCTGCTTTTCATGATATCACGCGCCGGATTTGCCCAGGCGCCTGATTCCGTCTATGTTGATTATATCAGGACGCCGCAACTTTATAGTTACGGAAACCAGGTTGCCTATCCTGTTATCGGGTTGAATAGTGGCGATCGCCTTGAACTGCATTTTGACGATCTCGATGCAGATGCCAAAAATTATTTTTATACCTATCAGCTTTGTAATGCGGACTGGACGCCAGTAGCCATCAGCCAGTTCGATTACATCAAGGGGTTTATGCAGTTGCGGATCAATGCCTACCGTTATTCTTCGATTGCACTGACGAGGTATACCCACTACCAGGCCATTGTGCCTGATGTGAGTTGTATTCCTACGCGGTCGGGGAATTATCTCCTGAAAATATTCCTGGATGGCGACACGTCAAAACTGGTGTTCACGCGTCGTTTCCTGGTCCTCCAGGATGGCGCGAGCATCGCGGCGCAGATCCTGCAACCCTTCAATCCCCGGACAGCTTATACGCATCAGAAAATACAGTTTAACATCAATACCCGTGCGCTGAACATCATTGATGCCAACCAGCAGTTGAAAGTGGTGATCCTGCAAAATGAGCGCTGGGACATCGCCGTTAGCGGCATCCGGCCTTCCTTCTATTCGGGAAGTAACTTTCAATACAATAGCGATGACGACTGTGTTATACCTGCCGGAAAACAGTGGCGCTGGCTCGACATCCAAAGCTTCCGTTACCAGAGCGACCGTGTTCAGCATGCCGATTACCTGAAGAATTCAACCACGATCTATGTAAAACCCGATGTAGACAGATCACGCCAGTCGTATTATTATTACAATGATGTCAATGGGCAATATTATATCCAGACGACGGAGAGCATCAACCCGCTGTGGCAAACAGATTATGCCAGGGTACGTTTCAGTTTTGTTCCTCCGGGAAGCATTCCTTTTCCGGATAAAGATGTTTACTTGTTGGGGAAATTCACGGATTATCAATTAAGTGATTCCACGAAGATGGAATTTAATGTCGGGCGCGGGATGTATGAAGCATCTGCTCTGCTGAAAATGGGATATTATAATTATGCCTATGTGACCGTTAATCATGATGATTCGCTCAGAAAGCCATCCTTTGATTTTACCGAGGGAAATAATATGGAGACAGAGAACGAATACACGATACTTGTCTATTATAGAGAACTCGGCGGCCGCGCCGATCAACTGGTCGGAAGGGCGACATTGAATTCGCTTGCGGCGAGACCTTAGGAAATAAGGAATGAGAAAGTGACTATGTGTTGAGCGTTGCAGTTGTTAAAGGATCGTTTGACAAGATGTTATTTTTTCCCACTTCCTCATTCCTTATTTCTTATTTCTTATTTCTTATTCCCTTCCGTATCTTCGCCCGGGCAAGTCTTATACGACCAGCTCCTGCTGAATCCCCCCAGGACCGGAAGGTAGCAAGGGTAGGCGGTCGTAGCGGTGCGATGTAAGTAACTTGCCCATTTTTTTCCCTCTTCGATACAAAATTTTTTTAATCATGAAATTTTTTATTGATACCGCCAACCTGGCGCAGATTAAGGAAGCCAATGATCTTGGAATTCTTGACGGAGTAACGACCAATCCCACGCTGATGGCCAAGGAAGGCATCAAAGGCCAGGAGGCCATCCTGCAACATTATAAGACCATTGCCGAGATGGTAAAGGGTGATGTAAGTGCGGAAGTCATTTCCACAGATTTCGATGGTATCATTGCCGAAGGTAAAATACTGGCTGCCATCAGGCCGAATATTGTGGTCAAAGTGCCGATGATCAAAGAAGGGGTGAAGGCGATGAAATGGTTTTCTGATAACAACATCAAGACCAATTGCACGCTGGTATTTTCAGCCGGACAGGCCATTTTAGCGGCCAAAGCGGGCGCCCACTATGTTTCACCATTTATCGGCAGGATCGATGACGGTGGATGGGATGGTGTGCAGCTGATCGAACAGATTGCCAATATTTATGCCATCCAGGGATTTGAAACAGAGATCCTGGCGGCTTCCATTCGCAGTCCGCTCCATATTGTCAAATGCGCAGAAGCCGGTGCTGACGTATGTACCTGCCCGTTAGAATCGATATTGGGTCTCCTGAAACATCCTTTGACCGATATTGGGCTTGCTAAATTTCTTTCCGACGCTAAGGGCGTAAAGTAAAGGAGTACACCGGCTTGTCGGCAAAGTCACGTACTTTTGCCGCCATGTCAAACCCATCTTATTCCATTAAAAAGATATTTGCCGGCCTGGGCATTGAATCCCTCAATGACATGCAGCTGGCTTGCATGGAAGCCAATAAAAAGCAGCAGGACATCATCCTGCTTGCGGATACTGGTTCGGGTAAGACCCTCGCCTTCTTATTGGCAGTTCTCGATCTGCTGGATCCGGCAAAGTCTGTTACGCAAGCCCTGATCATTGTTCCATCCCGCGAACTTGCCCTGCAGATCGAAAATGTGTTCAAATCCATGGGCACCAGTTTTAAAGTGACCTGCTGCTATGGAGGTCACCTCCGGGAGACCGAAGAAAATAATTTGTTGCAGGCCCCGGCGCTGATCATCGGTACGCCGGGCAGACTGGCCGATCATATCCGAAGAAACAATATCAAGACAGACGCAATAGAAACACTGGTATTGGATGAATTTGATAAATCGCTTGAAATGGGTTTCCAGGAAGAAATGTCTTTCATCATTGGTTCCTTAAAAAATGTGAAGAAAAGAATATTGACTTCGGCGACGGAGGCCATCGAAATCCCTGCATTTATAGGATTGAAGGATCCCATCCGGCTGAATTATTTGTCGGGGGTACGGGCCCCTGCCCTGGCAATCCAATGGCTGAAGAGCATGGAACCCGATAAAACAGAAACCCTCTTCAGGCTGATCTGTAGACTGGGAAACAGGTCATCGATTGTATTCTGTAATCACCGGGAATCGGTTGAGCGCTGTAGTTTGTTTCTGAAAGACAAGGGTATTCTGAATGTATTTTACCATGGGGCGCTTGAACAGCCGGAAAGGGATAGCGCGCTCTGCAAATTCAGAAATGGAACGGTCAATGTGCTGGTGACCACGGATCTGGCTTCGAGGGGTCTGGATATTCCGAATATCCGTTACATCATTCACTATCATTTGCCTGCAACAGAAGAAATATTCATTCACCGGAATGGCCGAACCGCGAGGATGGATGCCAGCGGGACCGCAATACTCATACTCGGACCCGAGGAAAGATTGCCATCCTATGTTGATCCTGCCATTGAACAATTGTCCTTGCCCGAGGAACCCATCCTGCCCGATAAACCGGTCTGGTCTACATTATTTATTGCCGCCGGGAAAAAAGACAAGGTCAATAAGATGGATATCGTTGGATTTTTGACCAAGCGGGGAGAATTGAAAAAAGAGGATATTGGACTGATAGAGGTGAAGGACTTCTTTTCTTTTGTCGCCATCAGGAAATCAAAAGTCAGCTACACCCTTCAGAATATCAAGGGGCAAAAAATAAAAAACCAGAAGGTGAAGATTGATGTGGCGAAGTAGCGAGTGGCGAGAAGAAAATAGAAAATAGAAAATAGAAAGAGAGTATATGGAATACAAGGATAGTTTGCTTGCCTATAAAGCAGATATTGAGCACAGGAGCTTGCTCGACTGGATCAAGGCGCACACTTCATTTTTGAAACCGCTGCACCGTTATACAGGCGTCCTGCAAACCGTCCCGGAAGGATTGAATTTTTTGGGTTGGGATGACAAACTGGGTGAAAATTTTTCACTGGACATCCGGTACAATGAGATCACCGATCTCCATCTGGGATACGACTCCGTTTTCAAAAGGATTGAAGACCGGTCGCTGGGTATTTTCCATTTTGTGCCATTAAGGATAAATTTCACAAAAAATGCCATAGAAGAAAGCATTTATGTGTTCGCGAATTACTCAAGCCTGATCAGGCAGTCAGACAACCAGGAATTATTTGATGACCTGAAGTCCCACCAAAAGTAAATACTACTAAGAGGGTATTTCTATTCAATTTTATTGGATTAACTTGGAAGCAGATCGCTTACCCCGCCCACTGAATACCTTCCTTCTGATATCCCTGCATCTCCACCCCTAACCTAGACTATATGCGCAACCCTCTTTATCTTGCCTCAAGGCTGTTCTTCACAACAGCATTGTTCTTATTTACAGCCTGCCAGAAATTCATTGATGCTGATTTTTTTAAGCATGGACATGATGATGCCAAGTTGTGTAACATCATGAAGATTTCATCCAGTTCCAGCTTTACCAATTACCGGGCAACATTCAAGTACAACTACCGCGGGGATCCCGAATCCGTGCTGTTTCCGGATGATGAAATTGGAACGGGACGCCCCAACCTGCAATTCCTCTACGATAAAATGGGCAGGCTGACCGATTATTTCGGGCCTTACCTGAACGGCTATTACGAATTCTGGTTTCAATACCGCTACGAAGACGGTAAGATTGTCGGCGATACGTCTTATTATGCAGGTCAATATTCCGCGAACAAACGGGATGGTGAACCCTATGCAAAATATGCATCCAGCTATGATTATGACGCTTACGGAAGGATCATCAGGGTGAGCCAAAAAAACCAGTTTTATGATGAACCTGAAAATATTTCGACGTATACTTATGACAGTCATGGCAACATGATCCATTTTGAGAACAACAGTTACGCGCGGGACTATTCAGGTTTTGACAACAATACCAATATTCACCGCACCAACCCGATATGGATGTTTGTCGACCGGAATTATAGCGTGAACAATCCCTTTACCGCCGCCAATTATAATGGAAGTCATCTACCCGTTAAGACCAACCTGGGCACTTTTCAGCATGGATTTTTGTGGCAGATTTATATCGACGATGCCACGATAGATTATCAGTGTAAATGAGGACTATCGTCCGATCAGTTGCACTTTCTCATTCCTTATTTCTTATTTACTGGCATATACCCGCACATAATCCACCAGCATTCTCAGCGGAAAAATATTGTCATCGATCCCTTTCAGCCCTCCCCAGTTGCCGCCGAAAGCAACGTTGAGCAACAAATGCATAGGCTGATTGAATGGCCAGCCATCATAGTCATAATGATCATTCTTGAAGCTGAAATATTTATTGCCATCAACAGAGATCGTGATTTGCGCAGCATCCCATTCCAATCCGTACACGTGGAATGCATCCATGCAGTCTGTCACGGTAGTGACTGCTGTCTTTTGCGTTCCCATCACATGATTGAATTTTTTGCAGTGTATGGAAGCATGGATCACGCCGGGATCATAACCGACATGTTCCATAATATCGATTTCGCCATCATCCGGCCATTTGAGCGGGGTGGTTGAGCCCAGCATCCAGATGGCAGGCCAGGTACCCAGGCCTTTCGGTAATTTTGCACGCACTTCGATGCGGCCATATTTCCAATCTCCCTTGCCCTTGGTGATCAGGCGGGCCGAAGTATAGTGGTTTTTATCCCAATCTTCCTTCCTGGCTTCAATCACCAGGTTGCCCTGTTCAACCCTGGCGTTTTGCAACCTTTTATCTGTATAGTATTGCAATTCATTATTACCCCAACCGCTGCCGCCTACGTCGTAGTTCCATTTGGATGAATCGGGAAGCCCGTTGTAATTAAATTCGTCGCTCCAGACCAGCCGCTCTGCCCGCGGTGATGAAAAGCCCGTAAATGCGATGATTGCTCCTGTGACCATTAAGGCGGGTATCCATCTTTGAACTGTCTGCATGAGTAATGATTTATGTGGGAAGTTACGACTTTCGATTGCCGGCACCCCGAATTTTAGCATTACCAGGGAAAAAATTTTGGTGCAACCGGATTAGACATTATTTTTGCAACGGCTATGAAATATACATTACCTATTCATCATCACACTCACTTACCCCAGGGGTAGGCCGGTGATGTTTTGTGTAAACAAAATAAGCTTAGGGCTTACCTCTTGGTAGGCCCTTATTTTTTTATGACGGTTCAAATAAAAAAGCTTTTATGACCAATGCCCATACCATTTTAAAAATTGCCATTCAAAAATCAGGCAGGCTGTATGACGATTCCCTGAAACTGCTGAAAGACTGTGGTATTGAGCTGAAGAACGGCGTCAATAAACTGAAGACAGAAGCCGACAATTTTCCTTTGGAAGTCTATTTCCTGAGAGATGATGATATCCCCCAGTACGTGGAGGATGCGGTGGCGGATATCGGGATAGTCGGCGAAAATGTGGTCTTCGAGAAAAACCGGAAAGTGCAGGTTGTGGAACAGCTTGGATTTGGAAAATGTCGGCTATCGGTTGCCGTGAGCCGGGGCGAGCAGTACCAGGATATTCATTCACTGGGAAAGAAAAAGATCGCTACCACCTATCCTTTCCTCGTGCAGCAATTCCTGGATAAGAATAAGATAGACGCCGAAATACATGAGATCAGCGGATCCGTGGAAATCGCCCCGGGCATAGGTCTTGCCGACGCTATTGTTGACCTGGTCAGCAGCGGATCCACCCTGTTCATGAACGGACTCAAAGAAGTAGAAACCATCCTGCATTCCCAGGCCGTGCTGATCAGGAACCAAAACTTTGCTGATGAACAACAGCAGTTGCTCGATAAACTGCTGTTCCGCATCCGTGCAGTAAAAAAGGCCAAGAACAATAAGTACATTTTACTGAATGCACCAAACGAAAAACTGGATGAAATCATTAATATGCTGCCGGGAATGAAAAGCCCTACGGTTTTGCCCCTGGCGCAGGCCGGTTG
>DATHGW010000282.1:0-13576 GCA_035317445.1 Puia sp. | reverse complement strand
GGTTTGCTGTTGATGACTTGTATTGGAGATTTGTAAATTGTCGTTACCCGCGAATTGTTGGTTAACCGTATCAAAATTGAAAAAACATTGAACTGTAAAAAAGCTCGCATAGCATAAGACCGACAGTAGGAATAGTACAAGAAATTTCGACCTGATGGGAGCTGTCATATTAACAAGGCTTGCAAATAAGCTGCAAAAATAGCAACAATTTCAGGTAAGCTTGTTTTTTTCTTGTTAAAGAACAATGATCTGCTCTGTATAATCCTTTTTCAGCGACGCATGGGAAAGCCTGATCATATAAATTCCTGCGGCCAGTGTATTGGGGATATTCATCAAAACGGTTTCTGATTTTTTGTTCCCATCTATTTTCATCGTTTCTATTGGCATGCCGGACCAGCTGAGTAACTGCGCAATGTAAGTTCCTGGCTCATCCAACCGAAGCGCAAGGGTAATGGGTGTCCCGCGGACTACCGGGTTGGGATAGACTTTCAACGTTTTTTTTGTGACGCCAATAAGAGCGAGCGTGTCTTTGATGATAGTTAACGGTTTTTTACGCCTGATTGATGTCCTTTCTACTACCACAACTTCTCCCGCTACTCCGAGTAAACCAGGCGGTTCGATGCATTTTCCGGTATGATCCATCAGGATTTTGGCTGCATCGATTGTATCGGGAAGATTCATGGCGGTTAACGGTTCCCGTCGCGGAAGAAGATCTTTCCCAACAATAGCATGCTTGAGTATTGGGATTGCACGCATTTTTCCCATTATGCCGGGCTGCTTTTCCTGACTCCGGATTTCCGAAGATATGAGCAAGCCTGCCAGCAGGTAGCGCCAAACCCTCCACTCGGCGTTCTTTCTTTTTAGCTGATGGAGTAGTTCCCGGTTTAACTGGTCACCATGAAATCGGCCACAAACGTTTTCTTCCCGATTGGTGAACCATTGGACCATCTCATGGTCGGTCATGGCCGTAAAATCCACTACGGTCTTTTTACAAGAAGAACAAAAACGCCCCTTTTCTTCGGGGCGCATATGTTCCCAGTTCTCTGAACAGGGGTTATCGATTCGGAGTTGTATATTTTTTTGCATCATCGTGCCATTTTACTCATGATGCAGATCTGGGGGAAATTACATAAAGCCAGGGTAATGTTTTAACTTACACAAATAACCGCCATGCGCATATCTTCTCTTCTATTGATGATTTGTTTTGGGTTTTCCACGTCTGTTTCCTGTCAATTCAGACAGATCCAGATTGGCGATGCGGAAATAAATTATATCGACCGGGGATCTGGCTCACCGGTTGTTTTCGTGCATGGTGGTATGGAAGATTACAGAACCTGGGTGCCTCAATTGGATTCGTTTTCCCGAAAATACCGTGTCATCGATTATAGCAGAAGATTTAATTATCCGAATCAAAATAAAAAGGAAGTGCCCAATTTTTCTGCAGAAACGGAGGCGGAAGATCTCGCCAAAATGATCATTCAATTAAAACTTCAGCCGGTTCATTTGGTAGGACATTCATACGGTGCGCAGATCGCCCTTACCCTGGCCATAAAATATCCGCAGCTGTTGTATAGTTTAACCCTCTCAGAGCCTCCGGTCATATCCTGGTTGCCCGGACTGGAGGGCGGGCAAAAATTATATGACGCGTTTTTTAATGATCTGTGGAAACCGGTAAAACAGGATTTTGAACAAAAAGATACCCCCGCCGTATTGCGTCATACCATTATTTATTTCTACGGATCCGACCTGAGCGGGCAATTGACTGCTGATGATAAAGCGCAATTGATGGCCAATGTCGCAGAATGGCGGGCCATTGCTTATTCAACCAATGCCTTTCCCGCTATTCAAAAAAAGGACGTAAGCCGGCTCCCCAGGCCGGTGCTGCTATTATCCGCCGGACAAACGATACCCGTGTTGAAATTGACGAATGCGGAATTAAGAAGACTGTTGCCCAATGCCCAGACTTTTCAATTGGCAGATGGAACACATGATTATTGGGTGACGAATCCCGTGCAGATGGGTGGGGCCCTGATGCATTTTCTGAACTCCCTGCCAAAAAAATAACCAAAAAATAAATCTTGTGATACTTCAAAACAAAAATGCAGTCATCTATGGCGCCGGCGGATCATTGGGTGGCGCTGTGGCCAAAGCGCTTGCAGCAGCGGGCGCCAGGGTATTTTTAACAGGACGCCATTTCGACTCAGTACGAAAAACAGCCGATGAGATCCTTGCCTCGGGTGGCCTTGAGGAAACGGACCAGGTAGATGCACTCGATGAAACAGCCATCAGCGATCACCTGGACAGGATGATACAAAAAGCCGGTACGGTAGATATCTCGTTCAATGCTACCGCGAGTAAGGTGGTTCAAAATATTCCTTTGGTGACCATCGCGGCGGATGATTTTATGGAACCCATCACCGGGATGATGAAGACCCGCTTTTTAACAGCCATTGCCGCCGGGAAGATCATGATGAAACAAGGATCGGGCGTTATTTTATCACTTACGGCCACACCGGGGGGTATCGGCTATCCTTACACGGGAGGCTTTGCTCCGGCCTGTTGCGCTATAGAAAGTTTTTCGAGCAACCTGGCTTCGGAGCTGGGCGTTTATGGTGTACGCGTGGTCAATATCCGGTCTGCAGGTTCGCCAGACTCAAATGTATTTAAACAAGCCATTGCCAGCATGCACAAAGAAATGGAACCCATGCTCCAAAAAATGGAAGGAGACACGATGCTGAAAAAACTTCCTTTGATGGCGGATATCGCCAATGTTGCTGTATTCCTCTGCTCTGATCTGGCTGGCAAGATCACGGGTGTCACAGTCGACGTAACCAGCGGCACCACGGCAGGATTGAATTACAGGGTGGATGCCCTATCCGGCTCGCGCGCGCAGCAGACGCTGGCCTCCTGATTTCTTTTCCGCATTTAATAAACCTTTTTCCCGAATCCGAAAGGGCCTCTCTGTCGGTTTGATTTCCTTTGCACGCAGGAATTAAACTGACTATATGTTCATGAAGATATTTACAGGCATTCTTTTTTGCATGGCTGCTTTACAGATGGTGAATGCCCAAACCGGAACGATTGAAGGCATCATTACCACCAGCGACGGAAAACCTGCTGCCTTCGTAACAGTCACTTTACAAGACAGCAAAAAAGCAACTATGTCAACTGACGATGGTTCATTTATTTTAAGAAAAATTGATGCCGGCAATCATACAGTTATTATTTCATTTGTTGGTATAACAACCGAAAAAAGGAATCTTAGAGTAATTGCAAATCAAACAACACGACTTGATGTCAGCTTATCTGAAAATGCCGCTCAGCTTGACGCCGTTATTGTAAATAATCGCAAGGACCTCAATGGCCGAACCCTGTCCTCTTCCAAATCGCGTATTGCCAATATGGATCTTCCGCAAACAGTGGGTCTTGTCAACAGCAATGTTATCGCAGACCAGCAAGCCACCCGCGTGGGCGATATCATCAAAAACGTAAGCGGCGTATCGCTTACCCAAACGCGTCTTGGCGTAAACGAAACCTATACCGCCCGGGGTTATAGCATCGGCATAACAGGTGGTGCAGGAAGTATTCTGAAAAATGGTCTGGTTACCAATATTGCGGGGATGCCGGAAGCAGCCACCCTGGAATCCGTTGAAGTCATGAAGGGCAGCACCGCGATGCTTTATGGTAATGTTTCCGGAGGACTGATCGTGAACCTGATTACCAAGAAACCCAGGTTTGACTGGGGTGGCGAGGCAAAAATACAAACAGGCAGTTATCAGCAATACAAACCGATTGTGGATGTGTATGGTCCGATTAGCACACAGCTTGCTTTCAGGGTCGTAGGCACTTATGAACATGACAGAAGTTTCAGAGATGTGGTTAAAACGATACGCAACTACATTAATCCCTCATTCTTGTATAAGCTGGGGAAAAAAACAACCCTTTTGGTGCAAGCTGAGTATTTGAATGCGCAATTAACTCCCGATTTTGGCATCGGTGCTTTGGACAGCGGCCGGGTACTGCCGACTACGATACCGATCTCCCGTTTTCATAATGTGTTGTGGGCCTATAACCATGTTAAACAAGGCTCAGGGGCTATTCATATGGATCATAAACTATTTGACGACTGGCAACTCAGTTTTGCCGCAGCATTGCAAAGAACAGATGTGGATTCCTATGGCGCCGGCCTGCCCAATACGGTCAGCAAAACAGGTGACTGGAACCGTACTCTGGCCAGGGCACATAGTGTTGAGCAAGATGTGACCACGCAATTGAATTTGAATGGAAAATTCACAACGGGGAAAGTGATACACCAGGTAATGGTGGGTGCTGATTTTACCCGGGTGACCACGCAAACAGACGCATTTACCCCATTCAGTAATGGAAATGTGGTAACCACCTACGACAAAATAAATATACTGGACCCCAGCCTCTACACCCGCCGGAACGATATACCAGATGCAGCGGTTGCGACTGTCACCAAGGCCCCAAGCAACAGGTCGGGTATCTACACACAGGATTTTATCAGCCTGACCAATAAAATAAAACTGCTGGCCGGATTGCGATGGAGCTACCAGGAAACCATTCAGACAAATATCTTTACTACTGCGACACAAACGAGCAGTGCCGGCACAGCAGCAACAGCTTATAACAGCGCATTTTCTCCAAAACTGGCCATCGTATTTCAGCCGGCAAAAACCACCTCGCTGTTTGTCAGCTATAGTAATAATTTTACGATTAATACAGGTACCGATATTTACAGTCAGCAATTAAAGCCGTCCATCATTGACCAGTATGAACTGGGCGTCAAGAACAATTTTTTCCATGATAAACTTTCCGCCAACCTGAGCATTTATAGAATCATCAATAGTAACCTTGCTCAACAAGCAGAATTTAAGGCAGACGGTACCCCAAATTCAGATGCCACCGTGAAGGAATTAAGAGGGCAAACAACCAGCGACGGCCTGGAACTGGATTTGAATGGTGCCATAGCAAAGAACTTTTATTTCATTGCAGGATATGGTTACAATAAAATGCGCTTTACCAAAACCTCCGGAGCCAAGGGTTCCAATATCGAGGGTGAGCAGCTAGTGATCAATCCTAATCATGCGGCCAACCTTACCACTTTTTATACATTTACAAAAACCTCGCTGAGCGGTCTGAAGATAGGCATAGCTGGTTTTTATATGGGTAAGCGGTTGGGTGGTTACAATAATACCGTCGGACAAAGCCAGCCTGGCAGCAGGCTAATTCCACTCACAGGATTTGCAACATTTGATCTATCTGCAGGGTATGGTATTGGAAATTTTTCTTTGTTATGCAAACTCTCCAATCTGTTCAACACGGTTAATTATTTGGTACACGATAATTATAGTATTGCACCCATTGCACCACGACAGATGACAGCTACCATCGGTTACAAATTTTAGCAGGCGCGCACACATGATTCCTTCGAGTATAAGCACTCACACCCATTTCCAGGATGTCAAGCGTACTTATACTTAGATAAAATATGTTTACCCTTAGTGCATTCGCATATTAACTTAGTCTAGGCTAACTATGATGATCATTTGCTTTGATGGCATGCTTGTTGCCTATACTACCTGCATAGGGCATTAGTCGCCCATCCAAGAAAGCCACATCAGTCTTCCTTCCTTTTTACGAGAAACAGAAGCACAGTACAAATTCTTTTCAATTCAGTCGAAAGTTTTCAAAGAACAGATTGTTATTTTTCACGCTTATCTTAAAATGTTAAAATGAAACCAATGAAGATTTTTCAAATGATCGCACTATGCATGATCGTAACGATGGTCGCCTGTAAAAAGGATAACGCGCCGAGCGGACCTCCTAAGGCGACTTCAACAGACCCTACCAACAACCTAACCGGTGTTTCGCGCGACAAGCAAATTGCATTTACGTTCAACCAGGCTATGGATCCATTAACGCTCAACACGACTACCTTTACATTGAAACAAGGCTCAACCGTTATTGACGGTACAGTGACTTATTCAGGAAACACAGCAACGTTCACTCCAACACATGCGCTCGCACCCGGTACTGCTTATACAGCAACCGTGACTACAGGAGCAAAAAACCTCGCGGGTACTGGTCTTGCCGCCAATGCGGTATGGAGTTTTACAACAGGGGGCAGTACTACCCCGCTGGCAGTAGTTGATTTAGGATCTTCAGGGAACTTTGTCATCGTTGCTAAATCGGCGATCAATAATAGCTCTACCTCTGCAGTAACCGGCGATTTGGGACTGAGCCCTGCCGCCACTTCTTATATTACCGGCTTTTCGTTGACTAACGCAACCGGATATGCGACTTCTGCGCAGGTAACCGGTAAATTATATGCAGCAGACATGGCGGCGCCTACTCCGATTAATATGACTACGGCTGTAAGCAACATGATGACTGCATACACTGATGGTGCAGGTCGTCCTTCACCTGATTTTACCGAACTGGGAACAGGAAATATTGGCGGGAAGACATTGTCTGCCGGTCTCTATAAATGGTCAACTGCGGTTACCATGCCTACCGATGTCAGCATCTCGGGTAGCGCCACCGATGTCTGGATCTTCCAGATCGCCGGAAACCTGACGATGAGTTCAGCAGTAAAAATAACCCTCAGCGGAGGTGCACTGGCCAGCAATATTTTCTGGGTGGTAGCCGGTCAGGCGACCCTGGGAACAACCTCGCATTTTGAAGGTACTTTATTGTCCAAAACAGGCATCACCTTTCAAACAGGTGCTTCTATTAAAGGAAGAGCCCTGGCACAGACCGCAGTCATTCTCGACGCGAATGCTGTTGTAATGCCTTAAAAAATAAAAGCAATCAAAATATAAGAGAGGCTGGTTATTAAACCAGCCTCTCTTTTTGATTTAACCAACCGGCCGAATTAATCCCGATGAATTGCGCTAATTTGGAGTTGGCAATATGCAAATGAAATTCATACTATTTTTAATAGCCTTTTCGTCCTTTCACTCCATAGCGCAGCCAATCAGGGGAAAAGTAGTAGACTCCGCATCGGGAAAACCTTTATTAAACGCGAGCGTATTTATAAGCAATACCTCAATTGGGACACTAACGGATAACCAGGGCGAATTCACTTTAACCAGATTCCCCTCGAACAGTTTCGACCTGGTCATTTCGTATGTTGGATATAATGTCATATCGTTTAAAGCAAATTCACCTTCCGATGTGTTGTTCGTTATCAAGCTTACGCCAAAAAAAGACGAGCTGCGGGAAGTGACGGTCACCCCGTATGAAAAAAATGGCTGGGACAAATGGGGTTTTTTATTTGAAAATAATTTTTTGGGGATAACGCCATTATCCAGGCAATGTGAGATCTTAAATAAGAAGAAAATAAAGTTTCAATATTCCAGCGCAAAAGAAATGGTTTACGCATTTTGTGATGAACCAATAATTGTTATTAATAAGGCATTGGGATACAAAATTAAATATGCCCTGGTGAATTTCAGGTTCAGTCTAAAAGACAATTATCGGATAATATTGGGGTATCCGTTATTTGCAGACCTGCCGGGTAGCGCAAAGCGACAAAAGCGTTGGAAGCAGAGCAGGCATGATACTTATGAAGGATCACTGCTGCAATTTATGCGCGCACTATTCAATAACAGCACTACCGAAACCGGATTTGAAATCCGACAATTGGTTCGAAAACCCAATATGGAAAAGGAACGAATTAAGATGCGGTTAAATATTCAATCTCCAATTCAATTCATCGATTATTCGTCGCTCCATTTACCCGTTGATACCATTAATTATTTTAATAGCATATTAAAGCAATCTGACCATATTGATCTTTTATATAAAACGCTACTTGAACCCAAAAATATTGTCAGCAAATCCGATTCTGCAACAGCGGTATTACACTTTTTACAATATCTGCACATTACCTATACCAAAAAAAGGCCACCCATAGAGTACCTCCAGGAGAATCGCGATGCAGTATATAGCTCATTTTCTGTTTCTGAAATAACCATCACGGACGGTCATTCAATCTATATTGAAGATTCCGGGAATTTTCATGATCCAATTGATTTCACCATTTCAGGTTATTGGGCCTGGTGGGAAAATCTTGGAAGTTTAATTCCGCTTGACTATTATCCGGAAATTGAAAAAAGGTAATTACCCGGCTAGATCAATTGTCTTAATGCTACGGCCTGATTGTGCTTTTCATCCCGGGCGGAATATAGCAATGTAACGATTTTGTGCGCTTGAATGAGCTCGACCAACTCTTCGAAAGCCGCAGACCCTTTCAACTCGGCATGGTACTTTTCAATGAATGGCTTCCATTTCTCCGGTTCGTGATTAAACCATTTGCGCAGATCAGTTGAAGGGGCCACTTCTTTCATCCATTGGTCAACATGCGCAGCTTCCTTCTTTATTCCACGCGGCCACAGGCGATCCACCAAAATGCGGTACCCGTCTGACTTGCTGAATGGTTCATAGATCCTTTTTATTTTAATTGTCATGGGAGAGCCCTTTGATGGTTTTGAATGCACCGATATATTTATCTATATAAAAATCCCTGCTTGCATATTTATACTGCATAATAAATCTCGGGTGTTCCAACGGAATGATCTTTTTAAAAAAGTGATGCTCTTCATTCAGCCTGCTCAGAAATTTTTCATTCTTGCCTGCACCAAGGCAAAAACAAATGTCGGTATTAATTCCGAAGCCAATCAGTTTATGAATATTCTCAATCATAAAATCCTTCACCGCATGCATCAATTCTTTACTGTCATAATAATTATAATTCTTTTCTTTTCCATTTGGTCTGGTGGAAGTAAAACCCAGCGGGCAGGGCGAATTGATAAAAAAGTCCTGATAAAACGCTTCAATGCCTCCATAGGCCTTAATCATTTCGTATACAAAGACCGAAGAAGGCTCGTGCGTAATTTGGCCATTGTAGCCAATATGACATTCGTTCGCCAGTCTTTTAGGATCAGTGAACGGGATGCCTGTGAGCCCGGCGCCAAACCGCCCAGGATTAATCCCTAAAATAAGATGTCTTGGCCTTTCATCGTTAAAGTATTTCTGATAAAAAGATTCAACTGTTTCCATTACGCTGACAGATTCTCTAAAGGGGTTCATGATTCGTATTCCGGCCGGCAACATGGTGCCGGTATAATGGAGCTCTTTATGGAACCGGATGACCTTCTCTGCAAATGTCATTTTTGTCGCGCATTTTTATCGTGTGGAGATTATTATACAGTGCCACAATGAAACTACATTTATTTAACATATTGGCATGATACAGTTTTTCACAATTGTCCTTTTTGGCACTATGTCTGTTGCTATTCCAAAAAAAGGAGGTTTTTATGACAACGACAATTGTAAAAAGACAAAATGGTAACACGCCGGTCAGTTTTGGAAACGCAGTGGACAATCTCTTCCGAAACAGCCTGCGCGGTTTTTTTGATGAAAATTTCCGGGATGCAGCAGGGCAGTTGGGATCGGTTAGTGTACCGGTCAATGTAAGGGAAACAGATAAACAGTATGAAATCGATGTGATCGCACCGGGATGCCGGAAGGAAGACTTTAACGTCCAGATCAGAGACAACCTGCTCACGGTTTCTTTCGACCATGAAGAAGAAAACAAAGAGCAGGATGAAAAGGAAGGATGGGTTCGCAATGAGTACATACAGCGTTCTTTCAGCAGGAGTTTTACATTAGATGACACGGCGGATGTTAATAAGATAAATGCGTCTTATGCTGACGGTATCTTGCACCTGACATTGCCAAAAAATGAAAAGGCGAAAAAGGTTTCCAGGAACATTGACATCAGGTAAACCAGTTTGACGGTTACCATCAAGCAACGACAAGGGTGGAGCAGCATTGATCCGCCCTTGTTATTTTACATTTTGACATATTCTACCGTTGTTGACCTCCCAGCTATGCCAATATTCCAAATCATCAGGTTCTTCGTTAAAGACTGAATCGTTATCATCGTCTTTTGGCCCTTTACCAAAGGAATATTCATTTCTAATTGATTTCCCGAAAGAGAATAATTCCCTTCATGAATCCTTGGTTTTTCACCGTTGGTTTCCACACTGCTTATGTAGGAATTGTCTGTCTTCATCTCCAGTGTTTCCTTATAACCATTTTTTTCCATCGCGTCGCTGTATTGTTTTTGCATATCAGCTGATGCCGGAACCTGCTTGCCCGACGCTTTGTCTGTAACAAATAATTTCGGCGTACGCTCCCACTTACCCACAATGGATTGTGCCTCGCTCCTGTTCAGCATAAAAAATGAACAGGCAAGCAGCAAAAGAAATGCTTTAAATGGGAATCGCAGGGATGTTTTTATCATGGTTTTATATTTATAGCTGGTTGCAGAAATCCGAGTTGTGTCAATAAGGCAAAACGATCAGGCACACCCCAATGTTCCGCAATTTGTCCATCAACCACTCTGGCTATGTCGATCACATCAATGGCAAAATCATCCCCGCTTGCCTCGCGACCCATAAAAAACCCGGTATGTTTACCCGTAGCCTTATAATGCACCCAAACGATATCGCCACTGATGCTGAAATTAATCAATTCATAGTTGCGGTTTGAAAAAGCTTTTGCCAGGCTGAGCACGGCCTTTTTCAACCCTTCCTTGCCACCCTTCATGCCAAATTGATGTTCTATGCAATTGTCGCCCATCAATTGATCAATAACGGATAAATCGGCACGTCCGAAGCCTTCTTCAACCACTTTCCTTATTACAGACAGCTTTTCGTTTTCCATAACTAAATTATTTTTTATCCTGACGGATCAAAAATAACAAGTGAACCATGATCGGCCTGGTAGAAAAACGACATTCTTAATTGGTAGGGAGATTCGCTGAATTTGATCAGAGCTGCCAAAAGAGCACAAGGGATATCTCGGTTTTTTTATTGATATCCTGCTAGATTAACGCGATTAACATTAAATTTATACCCTTTTAAGTCATTCTTATACAAATTGTAATTTCCATTCTATTTCAAAAAGTTATAAAGGTCTAGTGTTGCATTTCATGTATTGAAACAACTAAATAATGAAGCCAGTTATAGGTTCTCTATTCTTTTTCCTGTTTATTCATTTATCCATTTTCGGACAGACCATTTCTCCCAGCAGTCATTCACTTACCTTATTACAGGCCTTGCAGCAAGCAGAAAAAAATTATCCTTTGCTCAAGTCAAAATTATACGAAGTCAATGCGGCTCAAAAAAACATTGAATTAAGTAAAAACAACTTTGTTCCGTCGTTGGATATTTCCTACCAGGCAAACCTGGCGACAGCCAATAATATTACCGGCATCTTTTATCCATCGGGCATGATACCCATGTCAGGCCCTGTTTTTTCTTCGAATAACTATAACCCCGGTTTTGGCACGGCGGCCAGTCTGTTGCTCAACTGGCAGCCGTATACTTTTGGTCAGCGCAATGCACAGGTTAATATCTCAAGAGCAGAAGTAACAACAAGGAAGGCTGACTCAGAGAATGAAATTTTTAAGCATCAGATCAACGTGGTCAGCGCCTACCTCGATGTATTGCTGGCAACGGAAATCGTGAAAGTGTATCGGCAAAATATTGAACGAACCAGCTTTGATTTCAAACAGTCACGCATACTGGCCGTAACCGGGTTGCGTCCGGGCGTTGATACTGCTCTTTTTCTTTCAGAGCTTTCAAAGGCAAAGATCGATTTATTAAATGCCGGAATATATTTGCAGACGCAGCAGATCATTCTTTCAGAATTTCTGGTAAGCGACGACTCCGTTACACTTGCAGATACATTATTTTTCAGCAAACTACCGGCATGGAGTACTGCAAAAGAACTATCGATTGCTCAGCACCCCTCGCTCAGGTTCACACAAAGCCAGCTGGATTTGAGCAAGTCCAAAGAGGTTTTACTGAAAAAATCCTGGGCGCCAAAATTGGATATTTGGGGAATTGGTTTTGCCAGAGGCTCCGGCATATACCCCGATGGAACCATCAAAGCAACAGACGGTTTTGGATTCAGCAGGTATAACTATGGTCTCGGCTTCGAGGTGGCTTTCCCTATTTTGAAATATTCAGAGATACGACTTCAACAACAGCAACAACATTTCATCAGTAAAGCAAATGAAGAACTGCTGAACCAAAACTCCCTGCAGCTTTCAAAACAACAAGCTATTAGCGATGCCAACCTGAAGAGTGCGCTGGAAGTAGCCAGAGAAACCCCTACGCAATATCAGTCGGCGGAATATGCTTTCAGGGCTTTGCGGATAAGATACAATGCAGGCCTTGTCAATTTCGCGGATTTGATTCAGGCGCAGTACAGCCTGGTAAAGGCGGAAACCGATCTGAAAAAATCATACTGGGAGGCATGGAAAGCGTTATTGTATAAAACAGCCGTTACGGGCGATCTGAATCTCTTTTTAAACGAATCGAAATAGTACCATGTTACGATTAATCATAGCGGCATTACGCAGGCCAATCAGTGTTATTGTTGCCCTGATCGCCATTGTATTTTTTGCCGCTTTGGCAATACAAAAATCCTCTATTGATATTTTTCCAAAAATGGGCGCGCCTACGATCTACGTAGCGCAAACCTATGGTGGGCTTTCACCGCAACAGATGGAAGGATTCATCACTTCATACTATGAATATCATTTCTTATACATTACAGGGATCAAATTTGTTGAAAGCAAATCCGTGCAGGGCGTCTCGTTGATCAAATTACAATTTCATGAGGGAACAGATATGGCTAACGCAATGGCAGAAGTTGTTTCGTATGCAACCCGTGCCAGGTCTTTTATGCCGCCGGGCACGTTACCTCCTTTTGTCATGCGATACGACGCAGGTTCTGTGCCGGTCGGACAACTGGTTTTTAGCAGCGAAACACGTTCTTTAAACGAAATACAGGATATGGCGCTGTTCAAGGTCCGGCCCGCCTTTTCCTCCCTGCCAGGCGTTTCCGCCCCGCCTCCTCTTGGCGGTAACCAACGAACGATTTTGATCAAGGCAGATCCCGAAAGGATGAGAAGTTATAACCTGACCCCAAACGACTTGGTTATGGCGATTGCAAAGAGCAATACCATTTCACCCGCTGGTAATATCCGCGTGGGAGATATGACCCTCATTACGCCATCCAACAGCGTAGTAGATAATTTCAAGGAGCTGGAAAATACGCCTTTAAAATTAGGGAGCGGGGCATCCATTTATGTACGCGATGTGGCCAATATTGAAAATGGGGCTGATATCACGACAGGCTATGCGATGATTAACGGCAAACGTTCTGTATATATACCCGTCACCAAAAGGTCAGATGCTTCTACCTGGGATGTAGTGCAGCGCATTAAAAAGGCATTGCCCGATATGCAGGCAGCGGTTCCGGCAGATATTAAAGTTTCCTATGAGTTCGATCAGTCGGGCTATGTGATCAATTCACTCAAAAGTCTTTTGTTCGAGGGAGGTTTGGGGGCCATCCTCACAGGCATCATGGTACTCTTATTTCTGGGCGATCGTCGCAGTGCGCTGATCGTCGTGCTGACTATTCCGCTTGCCCTGCTTTCGGCGGTGGTATTGCTGTATTTAGCCGGGCA
>DATHGW010000281.1:0-3935 GCA_035317445.1 Puia sp. | reverse complement strand
CGGGCATGGTAGATCATCCCAATATCAAAAGCACGACTTCCATTGTCGACTTTATTTTCCGCGCCCTCGCTTATGAATATTTGGGCAGAACAGACCTGGTGCATGTGCTGGACAAACCAGAGGTCCTGAATACGGGCCGGGATGATTGGGACGAAATTCCCACTTCGCTGGAATACGAAAAAAAAACGCCCGAGTTAAGTGATGTGAGGGTGGTGGCCAAGGCATCCGGCAATGCAGCCCCGGCGCCGGCAGCGAAACCGCAAAAGGGCCCGCCTTCAAAAATGGACCATGGATTGGACGCAGTCAATGCGGCGGCAAAAAGTATGCAAAGTGATGCACCTGCCTGTAATACTTGCGGACACATTACGATCCGAAGTGGCACCTGTTACAAATGTTTGAATTGCGGAAATAGTATGGGATGCAGTTGATGAAGGTTTGTCCACATGCTGTTCATAACTAAACATGCATTGCATCAGGATCTAATGATACATTGCACCATCAATTCTAAACAGATTATTGTTCGACAGAATATAAATTAACCTTGGACGGTTTTACTTAAACTTCAAAGCTGCTCATTTCCATGAGCGGCTTTTTTTTGCCCCGCGACATCGCAACAACCCCCGACGGGGTTTTCAACTGTTTAAAAGGGTTTTAAAACGCTATCTCCAAAAGCCTCATTGGGTTACTTTCAACAAAAAAATGCGCCACATTCAACCCATTCTGGAAGGCCATTATTACCACATATACAACCGCGGTATCAATGGAACGGATATTTTCCTGGAGAAGAAAAATTATTTTTATTTCCTGGAAAAATTTGAGGAATACACAAGTAAGGTAGCTTATGTACGAGCTTATTGCCTGCTTAAAAATCATTTTCATGCGCTGGTTTATGTCAAAGAAAATACAATGGAAAAAAAGCTGGATTTTTCCAAACAATTGGGTTGTTTTTTTAATGCTTATGCCCAGGCATTTAATAAACAATATGGTCGAAAAGGAAGTTTGTTTACTTCTCCTTTCCGCCGTAAGTTGATTGAAAGCGAACTCTACATTAGTTCAGTGATATTTTATATTCATGCGAATGCGCAGCATCATGGATTTGTGACAGACTTCAGGGAATGGCCTTATTCTTCTTATCCACAGATTATTGATGGCAGTTCTACCCTGATCAATTCAAGCTGGCTGTTTGATTGGTTTGGTGATAAGAGGATGTTTATTAGATTTCACGAGAACAACAAGGTTTTAATGGAAGAAAGTCAATGGGTTTTGGAAGCATGATGGTGCGGGTCGGATCTACCATAGATCCACCTTGTTTCTTTCGAAATGCATACTCTGCAAGTCCGTACCAAGTCCGTCATATGACGGACTTGGTACGGACTTGCAGAGATTTCTGTTAGATTTCATCGTGGACCCAATCAAACCCTGACGGGGTTTTTAACTCCGTCAGGGGTATTTTTTGACAGTTTTAATTTCTATAGGTGTTTTCCCCTATCCGCCCCCGCAAAACCACAATTGGCAAGGAAATTGCCTATAGGTTACCACAATTTTTTATGCCTTTTGACCGTTATTCTTATTCGTAACCTAAATTGAAAACCATGAAAAAAGTCTTTGCCCTGGCTCTCTTAATCACCATGTTGTATTCATGCAGCCGCGCTGTTACGCCTTATGAAGCGGCTAGTCATCATTATACGAAATGTCGCAACATGAAGTAGTCGAATTACCATTTTACAAATTCTCAAAAGCATTATACAATCAACCCGCTTCTTTTTTATCTTGCCATCAATTTGCAAGACATGAAAAGAGTTTGTTGATTGTTTGTTTTTATGCCTTCTGCATGGCTGTTACGGGAAATAGGCGATTATACCTATTGTCTATTTTCTATTTCCTATTCTCTATTTTTGTTCCCTAATCATTCGCAATGACCATTCATTTTGGATATGAAAAAAAACAGGTGCTCCAGGCATTGAGGTATCATTTTATTACGAGACCGGAAATAAAAATGCTCCTGATCATCGTCAATGTTTTTACCATTATTTCGGCGGTCCTTGTTTATTTGCATAAGGTTCAACCCCTGTCTTTTTTGATTTTTTCGTTCTTGTGGTTTCTGCTACTACTCACCGTTTGGAAAATCCTTCCATCTACGATCTATAAGAAATCAAAGACCTTTCTGGATCATTTCAGCCTGGAACTTGCAGAGCCGGAGATCGTGCTTCAGACTGAAAGGGGCAGCCATGCCTGGCAATGGTCATCCTTCAGTACATTCCTGGAAAGCCCCTATTTTTTTCATCTCTATTTCAATAGCCGCTCTTTTTTTCTGATTCCAAAAGATGCATTTAAGAACCTGACTGAATTGCAGGAAGCCAGGCAGATGTTCCGAAACAAGATTAAGAAATAAACATATTTAACAATTTACTCAGGCATAAATTTCAACGCCTCAGCAAAGAAGACTATCTTGCTTGTAACATAACGCAATAATTTACCCCTAATAAGAGTTCTAATCAGTATGACCAAAGTCACCTTCAACAACAAGAATAGTCACTTTTATACCGCACTCAAATCAAAAGTCGATCATTATTTCTCCAGCCGCCAATTAAGGAAGACAGGTAATTGGAAACTATATATCAAGTCGGGTATCTTAATCCCTGCCGCAGCCCTGATTTATGTGTCTGTATTGGGTTTTACGTTGCCCGCGGTCATTTCGGTGCTTCTATGCGGCATCCTGGGTTTTGTGCTTGCCAGTATCGGTTTTAACGTTATGCATGACGCATGCCACGGCAGCTATTCCAGCAAGAGTTGGGTGAATGATGCCATGGGGTTATCACTCAATGCATTGGGTGGAAATGCGTTTATCTGGAAATTCAAGCATAATGTGATCCATCATACGTACACCAATGTGGATGGCATTGATGATGATATCGCGAAAAGTCCAATCATGCGGCAGTGCAGTACCCAAAAATGGGTTCCGCTACACCGTTTTCAACATGTATATGTCGTATTGGTATATGCGCTTTCTTCCTTCTTATGGGTAACGCTGATGGATTTCAACAAATATTTTTCGAAAAAGATCGTCAATACACCACTCCAGAAAATGAGCGGAAAAGAACATACGATATTCTGGATGAGTAAAGTGTTCTATATTCTTTTTTACATATTGATCCCGGTAATATGTGTCGGGTGGAAATCCTGGGCCATTGGGTTTGCCAGTATGCACTTTACCCTGGGCCTTACCCTTGCCCTGGTATTTCAATTGGCGCATGTGGTGGAACACGCAGAATTCGAGTTTGTGGCGGCGGATGATGCAAAAAAGATCGAAGAAGAATGGGCAATATACCAGGTAAAGACAACGGCCAATTTTGCTCCAAAAAATAGATTGATTTCCTGGTTTGTTGGCGGACTTAATTTCCAGGTTGAACATCACCTGTTCCCACGGGTAAGTCACGTGCATTACCCGGCCATCAGTAATATTGTCAAACAAACCTGCAAGGAATTTAATATTTCTTATAATGAGTTCCCCACCATGGTCGGCGCGGTTGCATCGCATTTCAAGATGATGAAACACCTGGGCAAAAAACCTACATTTATTTAGGCTTGTATTTCGTTTCTTCAAAGATTGCCCTGGGCTTGGTTTTCATCACTTGCTCGGGCGTCACGGACGGATTTTTCTCAACATATTTCTTTACGATCTGCCATCCTACCCATTGTCCAATATTTCCAGGGGAGGCGTCGGGCATGCCTTGCGTGTTCGGACCATCACCGACAAAATTTTTGATAAAGTCGGGATCGATCGTGAACAGATCGTTCTGCAGAAAAAAATTCCAAATCAATCCTTCGTTCGCTTTGCACCAGGCCAATTGCTTCTGTGTAAAACCCGTCTTGAGGCTGTCTTCTGTATCAGGCAGAAAGCGGTCGAGCAGCCACCAGTATTTTCCTTTTTCGAT
>DATHGW010000280.1:0-4708 GCA_035317445.1 Puia sp. | reverse complement strand
TTCATCGAATAGAACTCGGGCGTAGTTAAACAGACCCTTGCCCAAATTGCCAATTGCCATACCAAATCCCGGCATGATCGCCAATGCCAAATGCCAATAAAATATAGCTTCAATGAATCTTCCGACATGATCCATTGCATTCCCGAGATTGGTAAGGATTTGCGCAATAAGGTGCGCGTTTTCGAATTTCTCTGCAAATACAAGGGCTTTTCGTAAATGCAGGATTTCTTGCTCCACCTCCACAGATTCAAGTGAAAATCTTAAATCTGGACCCGTTGGATTTCTTAAACGTTGAAGAGAACCCCAGCCATTGGCCATATAGTAATACAATACCGCCCTCCAGTATTCATCAAAGTTATCTGTCGACTTACTTTTCGCGAGATTTACACCTTTTTCAACCCCCAAAATTTCTTTTTTGCTAAAGCCTGTGTCAATCAGTCTACCGATGACCTTGCAAAAATCTTTCGGCGACAGCTCCGAAAAATCGTCCTTTATCATAGCCTGCTCGTATGTATACTTTTTAGCCATGCCTTTTTTGTCGAATTCTTTCTTTTTATCAAAAATACTAATAATTTTAGTACTCAATCCTTTATTATGCGCATTTACCTTGATAGCAACGTGTTCCGTGATTTGAAGAAGCCGGAAAACAGGGCATTGTATGAACTAATTCTAAAAAATCAAGATGTCAATTATTATTGTTTTAGCGAAGCACATATTCAGGATCTGGTGCGAGATGAAACAGACCTAAAATTATCCGATATGGATTTTATGGAAACCATTGTTGGAAATAATTGCTGGAATTATGATAAGGAAATGAAGGTGCATTTTTACACACCACGCGAATACTATGATAATCATCTCTGGAATGTCGGGTCCGATCTAATGACATCCGAAGATTTGTTTGGTGTTCTAATTAGGGAAACATTTCGTGGAATTCCTTTGCGCTGGGAACAGTTCATTGATCCCAAGAAGCTACCGCGTGATTTTCCTGAGGAACTGCGACCTATGTTACTGGAATCTGTTACCATGTTAGATTTTATGGAAGCCATGCTCGATTTGACGAATAATCTTTCAGTGGAACAACCCCGATTTAAACGACTTCTGCAATATCTGCACCGTTCAATGGGTGTATACCATTTGTATGAAAAATTGGGTATTAAAGGTTTTGATGGGAGTAATTTTACTGATTGGAATGCTTTCGCAGAATCTTTCAGAAATCTTGTTTACGAAAGAAGCCATGAAAAAGATTTATATAACCAGTTTATTGGAATGCATTATACTCTTGATATATACGGGATCCTTAAGGGCAAGCCGAAGAAACAAAAATTTATGAGCCTGCTCAATGATGGCAAACACGCTTATTATGGAGGTCATGCCCATATTCTTGTCACAAGTGATGTGGATATGATTGCTAAAACCAAACTCGAGTATAGGATATGGCAAATAGATACGGAAGTTCTAACGCCGACTGAATTTGAACAATATTTGTTTGACAGGTCCTCAAAGAACAATTCGGTGGCTGCACTGTTCGCGCAATTTGACCGAGCATCTGAATTACCCACCATGTATGAGCAATACAATATAGACCGAGCCTTTGTGCAAAAAGAGCTACCCGATTGGTATTTAGGGGAATTCAACACGCTTTCTTGTGCCACCGCCGGTGGGAACACTTACTATTATTTCAAGCAGTATTTTCAAAACATTATATTTAATACCCTAACTATCGAACTGGAAAGGGTGGTTAATCAACTCTTTGATCATTTCGGAACTGATGAGCTCGGTCGAGGGAAATTGGATAGAAAGGAAATAGATAATAATGACTGGAAAGGAAGGGAATGGCGAAATGGAGAAATGGGTATCTTATTATACTTAAATGAGGGAATAGTGCTATCTTTTTTTAAAGCAGCTCCCGCGAAGGAAGAAAATTGATTCATCACCAAAAGCGCAGGATATGACGCTTTTAGAACTTAAAGCAACACGCCTCTTCTAAAAAATGACCAGCTAATTTTTTAAACTTAGAACTAATATCAAAAATGGAAAGGATTGCCCTCACAAAAGTTTTGCTGATTTTCAGATGAAAAGAACCTTTTATGTCAGAAAATAATCTTCCAAATCTCTTATCTATTTAGTGCTGGTGCAAGTGCCCAAGCTTTGCCAACAATTGAAAAATTACCAGAAAGAATAAAGTATGTTAGAGACTTTGTCGATAAGGAATGTCTATATGAAAAAGATGAAACATTTTCCCCAACCCAAACAATATCCTAATTAAGTATACATCAAACTGTATCTATTTCTTCTTAATACCCATTAAATCATCCCATCCTTTGCGTATCAATGTTGATCAAAACTATTCTGAATTGAGTGATTCTTTTATTGCGAATCCGGGTGATGAGTTGAGATAAATTCCGAGGAAATAACAGGGCCTAATTAACTCTCAATTTGCTGTCCCAATCAATTGTCTTACTTCAGCGCTACCACCAAATTCAAATATTGGGCATTTATTCGCAATTTCGGTTGCCTCCTCTATAGAAGACGCATTGATAATGATCACAGAACTGATCAATTCATTGTTAGCAATATATGACCCCTCCTTAATGGTTTTGCCTGATCCTGTTATCGTCTTACCCTCATTGACTGGTCTGAAACCACTCACCAAATTTCCAGCTTTCGCGAGGCTCCCCATATATTCCTGCCAGTGCTTGATATTGACCTGTAGCACATCTTGTGAAGGTGGAAGAAAATTTGATTTGAACCGGAAAACTATAAGATATTGCTGTTTAGCCGAATTTGAATTTGTCTGAGCCGACAACAGCACTATGCTAATGCAAGCCAATGCCAATAATAAAATGGATTTTTTCATATATTTTTTTTATTGGAATCTGATTTTTTTGTCTTTACAAAAGCCGCAATGATGAGCGAACCAAGTGTACCCATCACCGACTGGGCAATCAATGCCTGCAAAACCTGTGTGGAAGTGCTGTACCGGTTCCTTACCTCTACAAGCTGTCGGCTGATTTCTGCGGGTGTATTTTGAGTTGCTGCCAATGCGGTTTCTGCATCTTTAACCATATAAGCAGCATACCCAGGATTAATTACTGTGCAATAAATGAATGCAAAAAAACCCCCTATAAGCGCTGAAATTATAGAAATAAATGCTCCGGTTTTGACAGCCTGCGCAAACGAGATTTGGTTCCTGTTCTTTTTCTTTAGGGTCGTTATTCGAAAATAGATCCCAATGATGAGTAAGATAATACCAATGAGACCGGAATATGCCCTGATCCTGGCAACTGGAATACCCAAAGAGGATATTTTATTGAGCCAGCTCACAATGGTAAAACAACTGAGATTCCAGGCACTTACAACCAACCCGGTCAGGAGCCCTATTTTGATGAACGATTTCATTCTGTTAAGTGAGTATTTATTACGCTGGCAAATATGGGGGGCCTGCTGGTGAAAACCAAGCAAATAAGGGTGGAGAAAAGGTGGATTTTAAGTAATACTGGTCTTTTTGCTCATTTCTTCATATTTGATACGAGCTTCCTTCCGGTTAGAAAGGTATAATTTGGAGTAGATATTGTTGATATGGGTTTTTACGGTGCTGAGTTCAATAAAATAAACGCCCGCAATTTCTTTGTTGGTTTTACCCTCTGCAATCAGTTGGAGAATCTGGACCTCTTTGGTAGTTAGTAGGTTGCTTATGTCTTGTTCCGGTTTTACCGGTTGTCCATTCTTTTTGCCAATGAGTACACCGGTAATTAAAAAAGTTAATGCAATCAGACTTAGATAATAGTCGAGTTTAATGTGCTTATAAATTACAAACAAGTTTATGGCATCAAAAAGTACAATTACGCCTCCGGTTAATAAACCAATCTTTACAATGAAAAGATGGTCCTTGATATGATTCATGGTGATAGAATGTCTGAATAAATTCAATTTTTAATCAATACCAATGGGCTCTTATATTAATAAATAGGTTTTAACCTTTCTCTTGGCGTCTAAAGCTACAAAAACAAGAAGGTCTGCGTCCCATTTTGCGGTGTTTTTAATTTGAGGAATAGTGTATAAAAAGATTACAGCCTGGGATATTGTCTGGCTTAGTTTTTAAGTTGCCTTCACAGGATATGGCTTTGAGAACCCTGGATACCTGGTGTAAGGCTGCAGGCATCAAAAAGCATATTACATGGCATAGTGCCAGGCTAAGTTTTTCCATACTATTGCAAGATGCAATGGTAGATGACGCAACTGTGGCGCTATTGCTTGGTCACACAAACACTGAATATGTACAAGACCTATAAGAGATTTCGACCAAAAGATCAAAAATTGGCCATAGCCAATTTGCCAAAACCAGAGCATGTTTAGATTCTAAATCTTATGAATTGCATGTAACAACGATGGGCAACAAAATTGGCAAAGAAGACAAAAATCCAGGCATTTGCGCAACCTTTAGACGAATTGAATATTGCTTGCCATCTCCATTTGTGATGATAAATTGGATCGGATTCATATAACAATTTCAAATTATGAAGAGGTTCAGAATAATTGGATGGTATAATTACTTCCAGGATTTGTCTAAAAGGGTGAGTTCAGGCATGTAGTTCCTGGAATACTTTAGGAGAGGTCGGTTCGGGGCTTTTTGACCGGATATCCGTACTTATCCACCTCCTCATCCTCGTTACCCGGATCAAAATTTAGCAGGTCCCGTTTGGCA
>DATHGW010000279.1:0-8606 GCA_035317445.1 Puia sp. | reverse complement strand
TTTTCCTATCTTCACTATTAGCCATCTTCGAATCTAAACATTTACTGACAGACAATGCGATTTTATGCGCCAACAATGGTGGAACTGCATTTCCTATCTGATAATACTGGCTCGTTTCATTTCCCGTAAATTCAAACCAGTCAGGAAAACTCTGTAGTCTAGCAGCCTCTCGAATAAGCAATCTCCTGCGCCTACCGTCCGGAAGTTTGACTCTCTGCATATCACCCGTGGCGGCGGCAAGATTTCTGCAAGTAAGCGTGCGGGCAGGGCGATCAACACTAAGATCTCTCGGGTTTATACAGAAAGATGCTTTTTCATATCGAGCTATATAAGCATCCTGTGAGGCCGTAAGAAATTTACTCTCTTTGGGTGCCTTCTTCATCATATTACCAATCGCCTCTCCTACAGTCACTTTAACGAGACTCTTTTTAGGAAATTCAAATGACGAATTATGACCAATAACAAACATCCTTTCTCTGTTTTGTGGAATGCCATAATTAACTGCATTCAACAGCTTATAATCAATGTTATACCCCAAAGTTGTTAATTCTTCAATAATTTCTTCAAAGTACCACCTGTTCGCGTATAATAAACCTCTAACGTTTTCAAACACAAACATTTTGGCTTTTGTCTTTTTAACCGCGTCGATGAAAAGTGGAAAGCCGTTTCGATCATCATCATCTCCTTTTTGATGGCCGCCTACGCTAAATGGCTGGCAAGGGGGCCCTCCAATAACAATTTGTGCATCAGGATAAATAAACGACTTATCTAATTTTCGATGAATGCAATTACCGTTCAAGTTCGTATTATAGGTGGCAACCGCATTTCCCTCCATTTCAACGCCCAAGGTCTTAAACCCAGCCGCCTCAAAACCTAATGACAATCCACCGCAACCCGCAAACAAATCCAAAACAAGTTCTTTTCGAATGATTCTCGGCCTAAGATTGTCTATTGTTTCCAAGTAATTCATAATCAGCCCATTTTAATAACTCAGTTAAAATACATAATACTAAAATACTAAATTTATTAGTTTTAATTAGAAAAAATATTAACAATTGTGACTAACTCATCTTAGCAGGAACATTTCTCTCGATTTGTAATCAATAACCATTTTCAGAATTAGGCCAATTGACGGTCGTAACTAAATGCTATTATCAAAAATAAAATAATCTTGAGACTAATTACAAAGGAGTACGAAAGTATTTCTTTTGGACGACCATATTCTGAATCTGATCTCTAAAGTTGGATAACAACTGAATAATATTCGTATGAATTTCATCATAAAAAGCCCAATCTACTTCCCTATATTCCCCATGTGCAATTTTATTTCTTGATTCCAAAAGTCGATTATCAATAAATACTTCAAATCCGCGAAACATTTCATAGTCAAGATCAAGTACAAAGAAAATTTCTTTCAGAACTAAAGAATTCAAATTTGATCGTGTCTTGATTGGCTCAGGTATCGACTTAATGTTACTTCTATCTTCAAGGTTATTTTGAAAAAACTCGACAATAGCTGCTCCTTTTTCAAAATCATTTGATCCCTGATCTGATAAAAACTGAGTTTGCAAATACAATGAAAAAAAGCCCTTATTCAAAGATCGATATCTAAGTTTGCGCATTGAGATAAAATTAAATAAGGCTAAGGACGATTCCTTTATAAAGCCTTCCCAGTGCGCATAGATTAGCGGAATCGCGGATCTCAACAATGTCTTGTAGGATAACTCGTCCCTGCTTCTAGTTTCAAGAATAACCTTCCGAAGCCTCAGGATGTCCAAGCGACGCCAACTCAATTCTGTGTCAATCTTGTCAAACAATTCGTGATCTGTTCTTATTTTCATTCTTGAAACAAATTTCTTCCGAATTCAATCGTGATTTGCAATCTACTTGTCGTATTTCTTCCTGCCCATTTAATGCTACCTTGTTCTTTGGCGGCCCAAAAACTAATCGCTTTTTCTCGTACACTAGAAGGGTCTACTTTCTGTGGATTGAAACCAATTCCTAGAGCAATGACTTCAAATGCCGACGCTACAAATCCGCCTTCAAATTTGGTTTTTTTCAAGTTATATTTCTTAAAAGCATCACTTTGCAGTTGACTATTGATCATATCAAAGGTCTTTTCAAAAGCCTGTATTTCACCGCTCCAGTCATATTTATCTGCCTGTGCTCTTTTGATAAGCTCCTCAGTTAGATACTCAGACGCAGTGGTCCCACTTAAAAGCGACAAATCAAGATTTCTTAGGATAATAAATCTCGATATTAGTTCTAGATCAAACCTCTCCTCAATATTGCTGTCTGAAAGTACTATTGTGTTTACAAAATTTTCATTCTCAGACAATCTATCAATCAGCATAAACACTTCCTTGTTTTCTCGTAGTAAAATGCCGTTTCTTACTTCCTGAGAAGTAGCAGTTGAGCCACCCGTATTCAGCCTGTCAAATAATTCATATTTTGCTGATTCGTCGCTAGTTTTTAAAATAATATTGAAATCCAATTTTTTTCTTTTGAAATCTCTTTTTATTGTTTCCGAAATTTCCAGCTCTTGGTGGTCAGGGTTGTGCCATGATAAATTCGCTAAAGAGGGCAAATATTTTGTGGCTTGCATGGTAAGGGGTGGAAGGGTTTCCCGATCTTCATTCTTTAAAACCCCCATAAATTCAAAGATTGTCGACAATCTCTGTAGTCCGTCCACTACGTCCCAAACCCCATCTTGTCGTTGGTAGACAAAAAAACTTGGAAGTGGAATACCAAGCAATATGGACTCAATTAATCTGTATTTTTTATCATCTTCCCATCTAAAAAACCGTTGAAACTCAGGATATAAATCTAAATCTCCCTCCTCGTAAAGATTCTTAATCTCACCAATGGACATTGAATAGCTTTCAGTGTGAACTTCTTTTCCGCGCTCCAAAATTTGATTTTCTAACGCTGTAACTTTATTTTCTGACATAGATATTTTATTTACCAAAATTATCATCCTCGAGAGGAGAAATTTATTAATTCAAGAAAAAAAGGTAATAGCGGCAACAGAGTAGTATTCCTTCTTTACACAGAGCTATTTTTTCACCCAGTATCAATCTCAGGAACAAATCTCAAATTTCCCGTCTGCCTCAGCCTCATCTTCGGGCGGCTATAGTGTGAATATTGTAAAAACAATCCAGCTAATCTATGTTCACGATTCCCGGCCTGTTAATATGATTTGACAGCTGAGCTTGGATATCCAACAAAATGCTTTTTCTTAATCTATATCTTGGCTTCTCAGAAAATCTATATGAAAATTCTTCTCTCGTGAAGGATCTCACGGTACGAAAGTCAAATATTAATATTGACTCTCCGTCAATTTCGAAAATAGGGTGTTCTTTATATCCATGATCCCCCCTCGAAATATTCTTTTTAAACTCTTTTTTTAATTTCACGCCGTATATAACTCTCGTATAATACTTTCTTTGGGCATAATCACAAGACGGAGTAATATCCAAGCAAATTAATTTCGTTGTGTCAGTGTCAAGCAATTCGTGACTACTCTTTTCGCAGTTTCTCAGCACAATTTCTCTCGCCAATCCATTATTTTCTAGAATATATAAATTCCCAGAATAAAAGTGCTGAAGGTGTTCACTAGAAAGAATATGTAGTCTCGTATTTAATATCACCTTTTCACCCTCTTGTAATTCCCTTCCACCCTCTTTAATATCGCCAATTTCCACTTTTGGTAACCTCTCTGCGAACAACCTCTCTGTGGTTTCAACTAAAGAGTTATTAATCAACTCGAAAGCAAGATTTAATTTCTGATTATTATCTTGATCGGCAACAGCGACAGCTCCAGCCTGCTCTTTAGAAAGTCTATATAAAAGCCCATACATGCCTTTATCGACCTCCTTCCTCATAATAAAAGAAGTAAGCTCATTCGTAATCCTCCCAGCGGCATCATTCACACTTGATTCCCAAAGCATAAATCCAATAAGTGAGCTAAATCCCCTCATTTCAGTCCGAAGAGCTTTCGTAATATATTCTATAGGATCATTATCCGCAAGAGCATGAGCTTTATTTAAGCTAATAATTTTTATTGGTTTGTACTCGTTAAGGCCATTATCAAAAGCATTTTCAAGATCTACTCGATATTTGTCCTCTTTTGTACTCCAATAAAGCAATACATAAACATTATTCGTGGTGAGCACTCTTCGAAATCTACCAGCAATAGTCGAAATGATGTTGTGAGAGGTGGGATTATTAACCACAAGTTCTAGATCAAGAAAAACAAGTCGAACATTTTCAACAGGGTCCGCTGGAAGATCGGAACCAGTTTCGTCTTGATAATACAAAAAAGGAATTTTTTCTTTCGACAAGGCCTTTAAGAGACTTTCAATATCTTTTTGTTTATCATCAAAAACAACAACCTTTCCATTATTCGGTAAAATCATTTTAACCACGCTTAAGTTTTAACACGATGATTGCTCCTTTTTTGAATTCAGAGGGTATATCATAATCTTTTGGCGCAGGAAAGATTATTGAGCCACCTTGAACCTTCATTACCTCCTTAGCAATATGGAGGCCTAGTCCCATTCCTCCTGGTTTATTGGAAATAAACGGCTTAACGATTTGTTGTGTCGGTAGGTTAAATCCAAAACCATTATCAGCAATAACAACATCAAGAAAGCCGCTTTTATCCTCAATAACATCGATAAATATCTTTTTGTCGAACACTTCATTGACTTCCTTCAATTTTTTATATTTTTTTTCCAACCAATAAATAGAATTGTCAATAATATTAATAATTGATCCCAATACTAATCTTTTACTACAATTTATAAGATTGCTTCCTTTATAATTTTGAAAGGGTCCAACAATGCTTACATTGTGCGCCTGCAACCTGTATTCTATGTTAAAAATAGCACCTGTAATTAACTTCAAAATATTCTCTTCCTTGCCATCGCTTTGCCTTAGGAGATCGCTATAATTTTCTATCAACTTATCCAAATGCTGCACCAATGCTAATATTTTGTCTGGAACTGTCTCCAACTTAATTACCTGATTAAGCTCCTCAATAATCTTCTGCACTTCGTGAACTCCAACCGCCAAAGTAAGTCCTGCTCCCGCACTGGTTAATAAAATATCGTTAATTTCGTTATAGTCCGATTCGATTTTATTTAGATGGCCTATTATCTGATTTTTTAAGGGTTCATCTTTTATTTTGTCTTCAATTAGCTGCTTAAGTTCTCCTAAATGAAACAATACCGGCTCTTCCTTTTCAGTAGGATTATATTTCTCCCGGATAAGATCTTTGTCAATTTTACGAAGAGTTTCAATCAAACCTAATACGAATAGTATCGCTTCAGAAAAATCATGAAATGCTTCATTTTCTATAAAGCCCTCCCTATTAGTTTTTTCAATTAAGGCCGTGCTTCCTTCAATTTTTAAATCTATAACTGCCAAGACAATGTTATTGCTGATCCTTTTTGCAGGAAGGTTAACTCGTCGGATATCCAACCCAAGCCAATCGTTTCCCTTTTCACCGTATTCGTTTATTCGGACATTTTCGCGATAAACCCTTATGCCACCTTGCTCATCTAAGTATTGCTTTAATAGTGCAAGTCCTTGTTGTCCGCTTAGTTCAAGTATCGCCCTATCTCTGTCAAATATGTACCCTTCAAAATTTACCTCACCAATTGTTTTATTTTCTCCTTTCTCACCATAATTTTTATTTAAATTTATAATAATCTCTTCCTTCGGATTCTCCCTATTAGCTTTAAGCAGGGTATTGTTATTTATGATAAAATCATCTTCCTCGGTGAACCTTTTATATTGCAACCCATCCATTGATTCCCACGGTATGAATTCATAGGTGAACTCCTTAATTTCGTGCCCGGACAATTTGCATTGAAAATGCCATAAAGCAAATTCCTTAACATCCTCCCAATTTGGCAAGTCCTCTACAAGGTCTTTGTTATCTATTTCAAGTTGTACTTGGAAATTTCCGGGCTTTTGAAACGGTGAATTAAGTGTGAAAACTGACTTGTAAAATTCCCTAACCATTTTTCTATCCCAATCCGTTCTCAAATCCGATACCGTAATTCTCGTTCCTACTCTGTTTCTAATAAAATATTCAGGGGTTCTTTCAAAGACTTCAAACTTTGCGTCTTTTAGATATTTGTGCTCTCCGAACTTGTTCCAATCTATTTTTACGACAACCTCGGTAGATGACCCTAACATCCTTGAAATTAATTCAATCCTATTTCCCAATTTATGAACGCCGAACCGGCCAATCCCTTTCTCGCCCACTGGCAGCCTTTTGTATTTTTTAGTTCGTATTTTTTTTGCAAAGAGATTGGCTTTATAGTCGCTGCCCGGCTCTAACCATACCGTTTCTATGATGCTAATATCCATCCCTTCGCCGTCGTCAAGAATATCAATTGTTCCATATTTTTTTTTGTCAACATTTTCAAGTCGAATTTTAACCCTTTTTGCGTCCGCGTCGTACGAATTCTTTATCAACTCCAAAAGAGCAATATTTTCATTTTTAATCAATTTATCTCCCAACTGTAACAACAATCTGGCCCTTGGCTGAAAAAAATTTTTATTAGATAATATTTTCATTGAATTAGCTCTTTTATTTTTGCAGCAATTCCTCTCGCCATTAAAGGTGGAACTGCATTCCCTATTTGCTTAAATATCGAAGTTCTTCCTCCTTCAAAATAAAAATCGTCTGGAAAAGATTGTATTCGTGCTGCTTCGCGTACCGAAATCGATCGAATCTGATTTAAGTCTGGATAAATGTAATAATGCCCATCTTGCGAGATATGGGCTACAATTGTGTGAGAATGACCATCTGGATCGACAACTTTATACCTATCCAGAAATGATACAACATTGTTATGTGTCATTAATCTTCTTGGCAGATCGCAATAGTTCAATCTCTTCTTGAAATTTAGCCATTTATCGATGGCGATTGAATAGATCTCCAAATCTCTTTCGTTGTGGAGTCTAGCAATATGCTGCGTTACATATTCAAGACGATTTCTAATACCAGCTCCAAAAAGGTATTTATTTACTGGGTTGATATATTTGGCATTATGAAATTGCTGACCAGGATTCAATGATGGCAGATCAAAAAATAAATCCTTCTTTATTCCATACTCGTTTTCAACAAATTTGATTTCAGGAAATACAAATTTTTTTCTTCCCCGCCGTCCAATAATAATTACCCGCCTCCGCTTTTGCAAAACTCCAAATTCCTCCGAATTTAGTACTTTAAAATCAGCAGAGTATCCAGCGTCTGAGAATAATTCCAATATTTCGATTAAATATTTGCTATTCCCTGCAGAAAGTAAACCTAAAACATTCTCAAAGACGAAATACTTCGGCTTGTAATAAAATAAAAATTGAACATAGTACCGAAATAGAAAATTTCTTTTGTCCCATTTCATTCCGTGGGGATCACGACTTCGACCGACAAGCGAATACGCCTGACAAGGAGGGCCGCCAATAATTACATCAACCTTTCTTGAATTAAGTTGACAATCGATCTTTGAAAAGATATCCTGAATAGTTCTGCTCGAAATCTCCTCATTAATTACTGATTGAATTAAATTTCTAGGAACACTATTCCATAGATCCTCTCTCGAAATTTCATTTTTTAGATATTCATAATAACTTGAAATTTTATGACTTTGCTTTAAATAATGAAATGCAAGACGAGTTTTCAAGGTATCTGATGCGTCCTTATTTATCTCAACATGTGCAATTGCATCAAACCCCTCTTTCACAAACCCTTCTGAGAGTCCGCCGGCGCCAGCAAAAAGATCAATGTAATTCAAATCCGGCATTGGTATAATTTGATTATTTAGTTAGTTCATTTCTACTACTTTCTAAGGCAGCTTTTCTTAGTCGGCCTTTATTGACAATTTTATCTTTCAGCCACTGGCTTCCAGGTATACCCTTTCAACGGCTCCGCTTACCACCTGATCATTTATGATATTTCATTTTCCGCTAATTCCGATTTATGCGATTGTACTTAATTGAGCTCATAAATGAGCTTTAAACAGTGCATTATTAGCAAAATAAGCAATAAATAAATAACCAGGTTCATAAATAATCATCGTGATATGCATTCTTTAGCGCCTATTATCTGTGTTTGCGCGACTCGGTATATTTGGACAAGCAAAATTCACAATCTATGAACATATTTGAAATAGCACACCGCTTGAACGTCCTGGCTACCGCCACAGCCGGATTCAAAGATCTGCAATTGATTCGCTCAAAATTAAAGGGATTGAATCATCCGAGAACGTATCGAATATTCTCCAAAGCTACCATTTTTGGCAAAGATGATGATTACGCCTTTCATGACGGCGGAAGAAGTGAGTTGCAGTTTAATATTGGTGTCGAGAATACCGGCGAAAAAGAAATTTTCAGGTATGGCCTGGCTTTTCCGCTTTCGCGAGAGAGGCCGACAATCAGATCGAGTTGGGGTCTTTCAGTCCGGATCGGCTCCCTTGCAGCATTGGTAAACTAAACATATCCAGCCCTGCGGGTTCTATGAAATTACCGCCCTTGATCAGTTTTTTTTGTCCGAGCGAAAGGATACACTGCTGCGTCCGGGAAGACATCAT
>DATHGW010000278.1:0-2137 GCA_035317445.1 Puia sp. | reverse complement strand
TGCGGGGCCGGCGCCCCAGTCGTTGACGTTGGCTACGGGTCGGATTTTCTCCGTGCCAACGTCAACGACTGGGGCGCCGGCCCCGCAGCCGACGTGCTAACGGCGCTGGATAGCTGCATTTCCGGCGGCTGGACCGATACGTCAAAACTGCTCATTTCCGGAGGCTCCTATGGAGGATATTTGGTCGCCTGGATCATCGCGCACGATCATCGCTTCAAGGCTGCCTGTTCCCAACGGGGCGTGTATGACCTGGCAACCTTTTTTGGAGAAGGCAACGCCTGGAGGCTGGTGCCCGAATATTTCGGAGGCTACCCCTGGGAACAAGCAGTGCACGCACGGCTGCAAAAGGAATCTCCGATCCAATACGTGCAGCAAATCACGACGCCTTATATTATTTTCCACGGTGAAAATGACCGGCGTACCGGTTATGTGCAGGGAGAAATGATGTACAGGAGCCTTAAGGTTCTCAACAGGCCGGTTGAATATGTCCGGCATCCCGGCGCCACCCATGAGATCACGCGCAGCGGCGACAACAGGCAGCGAATCGATCAGTTATTGAGGACTTATGAATTTTTTGAAAGATGGCTGAAGAAGCAGCGGTTCTCATCAAAATAAAAAGTTCCGGTCTTTAGGACAAAATGTCTCTTTTTAATATACAAGACACTTCGGGTTTTCTTCGGGATTCCTTCGGGATTTGTTCGGGGTTTCCCTAGGCAGTCCCGAACAAATCCCGAAGGAATCCCGAAGAAACCCCGAGCAAAGCACGAAGCCGGTAGCCGGCTTAAAGCCGTGAAACCGCCATTTTGACGGATTACGAATATGGCAGTTGAAATAAAAAAATACAGACCCCCATTAAGCATGATAGTCATTACACCCATACGCACCGAGGACCTGGAAGCCATCCGGGAATTTCAACCGGAAGGCTGGGGAGATATTGTTGAGCTTTTTATCTATAATATTCAATGTTCTTTCTGTTATCCGATCAAGATGTCCATTGAGGGAAGAATGGTTGCTGTGGGTAATACCGTCCTGTATAAGGATACCGCCTGGCTCTCGCAGATTATTGTACATCCTGAGCATAGAAACCGGGGCCTTGGAAAAGCGATGACCCAGGAATTGATAGATCAAATCGACCATCAGCAGTATAAAACCATATTATTGGATGCCACGAGTTTGGGATATCCTGTTTACCAAAAACTGGGATTTGAAACCATTTCGGAGCATCTTCATTTTTCCGCTCATGAGACGGAATCTGCATTTGAAAAATCCGGGTCTATCATTTCCACTTATGATCGGGACCATGAGAACATTTTTCAACTGGATAAATTGGCGACCGGTGAACAAAGAGAAAAAAAATTGATGGAAAATCTCCATGAAGCATGGATTTATTCATCGAATAGACAGCTGCAAGGAATATATTTTCCAACACTGGGAAAAGGGTTGATCATTGCGCAGCAGCCCGATGCGGGGATCGAACTTATGAAATGTAGAATGAACACAAATAAAAGCAGTATGCTGCCCGCAGAAAATAAACCAGCGATCGATTTTTTGCTTTCGAATGGATGGACTCAAATCCGTATGTCGCGCAGAATGAAACTGGGCAGGATGATCGCCTGGAAGCCAGGCTACATCTATAATGTAATCAGCGGTGCCTTCGGATAAATCGCGCGATTCTTACTCGGTCTTGTAGAATTATTACCACATAGGACACAGTCTCCGATTGATAAATCATAGATAGTCAACTTACTTTGCTCAGGCATCAATTTCGCCTCAAATGACCCAAAAGATCGTTATGAAAAGACTATTCATGTTGATGACAGCGGTCATCGCGATAACGTTGATTTCCTGTACGGCAGAAGTTGTGGCTACGAGGCCAGCGGATGTGGTTTATGAACGCCCGGGATCTCCCGGCTCCGGTTATGTTTGGATCAGTGGCAATTGGGTATGGGCAGGTTCAGGTTATACCTGGCGTGAAGGACGATGGGACAGGGCCAGAGAAGGAAGAGCCTGGCATGACGGCCATTGGGAATCTCACGGAAACGGCTGGAGGTGGAGAAGGGGACACTGGTAAACCGATGTGCGAATGTGCGAATAGTATTTAATTAGCATCAATCCGCACATTCGCACATTAATTAAA
>DATHGW010000277.1:0-5615 GCA_035317445.1 Puia sp. | reverse complement strand
GTACCAAATGCAGAATCTTCATTAACCATCAAAGGGGGCTGGTACTCTGTAAAACCAGCCGCAGTATTATAATCCAGGAAATACTGGATCAGCGCGCGCTGTAATTTTGCCCCCTTATTCACATAAACCGGGAAACCGCTTCCTGTAATCTTATTGCCCAGCTCAAAATCAATCAGGTTGAATTTTTTGGCGAGTTCCCAGTGTGGAACAGAACCCGGTGGCAGGTTGGGCTTCTGACCAGCTTCGCGAACGACAACGTTGTCTGCCGGAGTGGTACCGGGCGGAACGATGGCGGCTGGCAGGTTGGGCAATGTTACCAGCGCCTCATTCAACTGCGATTCCACTTTACTGAGTTCAGCGGCCACAGGCTGTAACGCCGCTTTTAAAAAAGCCACTTCCTTTTTTTTGCTTTCTGCTTTTTCTTTATCCCCCTTGGCTATAAGCTGGCCTATTTCTTTGGATGTCGTGTTGAGTTGGGAAAGGGTCGTATCGGAAGTTGCCTGCCATTTTTTTCTTTGCTCGTCTAATTCAATAATGGTATCCACCAGGCCAATACCCTTAAAATGCCTGATGGCCAATCGCTCCTTTACCAGATCCGGATGCTGTCGGATAAATGCCAGCTGTAACATGTTACAAATTTTTGCAAAGGTAAGGGGCCGGGTGGTTAAATTTGCATCTATGACAACGGAACAAGATGACCTGCAGGTCAGGTGGTGGACCCTCGAAGCAAAACTGGTGGAAAGGTTTGGAAAAAAACCCGATATGGAAGCGATTTTGTTTCTGATCGGCGTACAGGAATTTGGAGACATCAGGAAAAAATTCAGCAAAGAGCAAAAACAAGACCTCATGCATATTGCCGTCTGCAGCCTGTTTGCGCAGAGCGGCTATTATGAACTGGAAAGAGTCGATGAAGATGGATGGCCACATTTCAGACAATTAAAAGCGCTGCCTGTGATGAACCTCCCGGAGCAGGAGAATTTTATGAAGGATCATGTGCTGCTGTATTTTGACCGCGTCGGCATTTAGTTCGGCTGGTTGAAATAATTTCCTGACCCGCACGTAATTTCGAAGCGTTTTCATAATCTTTGCACCACTAAATGGCATATCATGACTTTCCCAGATAATCTTCGTTATACCAAGGACCACGAATGGATTCGAATCGAAAAGGACAATGAGGCTGTGATCGGAATTACCGATTTTGCTCAGAAAGAATTGGGCGATATCGTGTATGTAGAAGTCGAAACAGTGGGAAAGGCACTGAATGCAGAAGTTATATTCGGTACGGTGGAAGCGGTAAAGACTGTCTCTGACCTGTATCTGCCCTTATCCGGAACCGTTACCGAACTCAATCCTGCTTTGGCCAAGGCTCCGGAGCTGGTCAATGCCGATCCATACGGCAAGGGTTGGATGATCAAAATGACGCTCAATAATCCTGCAGACATTGAAAAACTCATGGATGCTAAAGCCTACCAGGCTTTGGTAGGCTGATTCGGCATGATGACATGCTATAAAGAAAGCAATTTGAATGTAAACACCGCCTATACTGAGCAGGAACTGGTAACAGCCTTGAAAGAAAGGCAAAATGCTGCCTACAGCTATTTATACGATAATTATTCCGGTGCATTATTCACGATTGTCAGGCAAATCGTTCAGAACACCGAATTGGCCAGTGACGTTTTGCAGGATGTGTTTGTCAATATCTGGCGCAAAATTGAAACCTATGATCCGGTGAAAGGCAGGCTATTTACCTGGATGCTCAATATCGCAAGAAATGCTTCTATTGATACTCTTCGCTCCAAAAGTTATCAAAACAGCCAAAAAAACCAGGAATTAGCAGATAACGTAAGTACAGGTGGCCAGGTGGCCCATACCAATATTGATACTATAGGAATCAGGAAAGTTCTGATAAAACTGAAACCTGAACACCGCGTGCTCATAGAATTGGCCTATTTTAAGGGCTATACCCATGAAGAAATCGCAGAAATCGAAGATATTCCCTTGGGCACCGTTAAAACACGCATCAGGAATGCATTAATTCAATTAAAAGAATATTTGCAATAGAGTGAATATACAGGAATACATACTGAGTGGAATCGTTGAAAGCTATGTGCTCGGACTTGCCAGTTCGGAAGAAAGGGCCGAGTTTGAAAACATGTGCTTAGCACACGCCGAAGTGAGGGCTGCCAGGGATGCTTTTGAACGCGCCATTGAGCAACAAGCCTTCCTGGAGGCCGCAACTCCGTCGGCTCATCTCAAGAGCAGAATATTTGGAGAACTTGACGTAGAGGCCGACCGCAAAAGGCCAGGTAAATTAAGACATGTTCAAAGACCGATGAAGCCGGTGAGAAGCATCTGGTCACGTTACGTCGCTGCCGCTGCCATTCTTTTATTATTCGTAAGTACCGGTTTGAATTTTTATTTCTTTAGCAAATACAAAGATTATATCGCAAAATATGATGAGCTGGTTGCCAGCCAAGGCCAAACGGTAGCCCTTAACCAAAGCCTGCAAACCAAATTGCGCGATTATGAATCTGCGATGAACCACATGAAAGATCCCGCAATGGCAATAGTAAAAATGCCTGGAATCTCGACCGGTCCGAACCCCGAAAGTTCGGCAACAGTTTATTGGGATACGAGGTCCAAAGAGGTATACCTCGTGGTCAATAGCCTGCCACAGCCTTCAACCGACAAGCAATACCAGCTTTGGGCGCTGGTGGATGGCAAACCCACTGACGCAGGCGTCTTCGAAATGAGTCAGGGAATACCACTTATGAAAATGAAAAATGTTCCCGAGGCACAGGCTTTCGCCATAACGCTGGAGAAAAAAGGTGGTAGTACCGTACCAAGTTTGGATGCCATGTATGTTATGGGCAAAGTAGCAGGGTAGAAAAATCAATGAAAAAAATAAAAAAATATTTGGGCAGGCGATGGGTGTCGATCGTGTGGACGCTGATCATTTTAGTTTTACTGGCCCTCCCCGGATCAGTCATGCCCAAGGAACAAACTTTTACTATTCCACAGCTGGATAAATTCGTTCATGTCATCTTGTTCGGTGGGTTCGTTTTTTTATGGTCATATTATTTCAGTAAAAAACAATTGCCCTTTACTAAATTGGTTCGCGTGTTTTTTTATATTTTCATCGCGGCCTGTGTGTATGGAATCGGCATGGAGTATGTTCAAAAATATTTTATTCCGATGCGTGACTATGATGAGGCAGACATTATCGCAGACATCCTGGGCGCCGGAATGGCTTATGGTCTTTGTACAATCTGGTTTCTGGGAGAAAGCTTCAATGACCACAAAAAGTAAGCCCCTGTGGAAACAGGGGCCGTAACCAAAACTAACTGCTTATGAGAAAATTGACTGCTTAGTGTAGTCAAATAGAAAAGACATTTTGAGTAATAACGCAAAACAGATGCCAATATTATCAAGCATGCTGTTAAGAATTTAAAAGAACGCTAACTTTTCAACAACACAAAGATACGAACCGCATAACTTCGCGAATCCCGCATCGTTCACAATAACATTATTTTAGCTATTGCTAATGAATTGTTAGCGGCGTCCTGACGCTCCAAAAAGGTGAAAGAACTACGTTATATAAGACGCATAAACGAACAAAAGGTTTACAGGTCTTACGTTAAAAAAAATAAAAAAAGCTTGAATAGGGCGAATTTATATGGCTGGGATTTCCGCATTATTGTAGAACAAAATCAACAAAATCTTATACACTCAGATGGGATAGCGAATGTTATGACCGATGAGAAGGTTTTCTAACATAAGCAATCGGTTAAAGGGAAGTTACGAATTTATCCTTTCATTGCAATTTCCTGAACAAATTTTTTTCTGGCCGCCGTTACTTAATTCTGTTTAGCCATTTTTTCAGCGTTTTCCGCAAACTGGAGGGCATCGATAAACTGCTGGATATCCCCGTTTAGTACGTCGCTCAGGTTATAAACGGTGAGGCCGATCCGGTGATCCGTTACCCTTCCCTGGGGATAGTTATAGGTTCTGATCTTAGCGCTTCGGTCGCCGGTACTGACCAGGCTTTTGCGGTGTCGTGAAATTTCTTCTTCCTGTTTGCGAACTTCTTCTTCATATAGCCTGGTGCGTAGCATCTGCATGGCCTTTTCGCGATTGCCCAGCTGGCTTCTTTCCGTTTGGCACATGACCACAGTTCCCGTAGGAATATGCGTCAGCAATACCTTGGTTTCGACCTTGTTCACGTTTTGCCCGCCTGCGCCGCCGCTCCTGGCCGTTTCCATTTTCACGTCGCTTTCTTTCAGTTCGAAATCTACTTCCTCGGCTTCAGGCATTACGGCTACAGTTGCTGCGCTGGTATGTACTCTTCCACTCTGCTCCGTATCCGGCACACGTTGCACACGATGTACTCCGCTCTCGAATTTAAGCGTTCCATAGACGTCTTCACCCACCACCTCCAATTGAACCTCCTTATATCCGCCCACTGTGCCCGGGCTTTCGCTTAGGATCGCTGTCTTCCAGCCTTTCCCTTCGCAATATTTTAAATACATGCGCAAAAGATTGCCCGCAAAGAGGCTGGCCTCGTCACCGCCTGTTCCCGCACGTATCTCAATAATGGCGTTCTTTTCATCCTGCGGCTCTTTGGGGATCAGCAACTGACGGATATACGCTTCGAGCTTTTCCCGTCTTTCCTGCAATCCGGGCGTTTCTGCTTTAGCCATTTCCCTCAATTCTTCATCCTCCCCGTTCAGGGCTTCTTTGTAAAATTCCTGGTCATCGAGCAATTTCCTGTATTCCTCATAAGACCGCACAATCTTCTCCAGGCTCTTGTATTCCTTGCTCATGGCGCTAAACTTCCGGTTATCATTCACCACGGCCGGATTAGAGAGGGCCATCCCCAGGTCTTCAAAACGCGCTTTAATGGCCTCTAATTTATCTAACATGGTTTTAACTTATTTTTATGGGCACTGCAGCTGCAGAACCATATCCAACAAAGTTTGCAAAGGTAATTATTTCAAGGCTTACATGATTTACAGAAAACTAAAGGCAACAGGTTTATTTACTGGTCATAGTATGCTGAATGAATCTGCAGTTTTAATTATTTCAGCGGATGGCGAGGTGCTGGACCTGTTGGAGACAGATGAGGCTGGCGAAGGCGTTGAAACCTTCCGGGGCATACTGTGTCCCGGATTGGTCAATTGTCATTGTCACCTGGAATTGAGTCACTTGAAAGGCCTGATCCCTGAAAAAACCGGGCTGGTCGATTTTGTGTTTACCGTCATCACCCAACGCCATTTCCCCGAAACCGAAATATACGATGCTATTTCCCAGGCGGAAGATAACATGTTGGCCAATGGCGTCGTGGCTGTAGGTGATATCTGTAATAATCTCCTTACTATTCCGCAAAAGCAGCGGCAGCGCTTATCCTATTACAACTTTGTCGAAGTAAGTGGCTGGATGCCTCAGTTGGCGGAGGCCAGGTTTCAAAGAAGCAGGTCGTACTATGAAGTTTTTGAACAACTTCCAATTGTCGGCGATCAATGTTCCTTGTCTCCCCATGCCCCCTATTCCGTTTCCGATGAATTGTGGGATTTAATGAGGCCTTATTTCGGGAAAAAAACAGTAACGATCCACAA